>JBKEAO010000181.1:0-5587 GCA_047972335.1 Anaerocolumna sp.
TATCGTTAAAGTATCTTGCCATTTTTTACCTACCTAGTTGCCTTTTGACAACTAACTACAACTCTTTCTAGTTGTAGTGTTCCTTTCTTAAACTGAATAGTTCCCCATTTCATGTATACTAACACTTAGCATATCATTTTTCAATATTACGAAAGCTTGTCTTAAAATTTTATAACACTTCAACCTATTCGCCACTAAAAAATCCCCAAACTAAATATAGATACCACTTAATTCTTTTATACTTTATCTCGGACTTTTTTGTGAATTACTCAAACTTCGCAGTTAAGATTCTCTATTATGCTTGATAAATTCAGTCGATACACAATATTTATTATTATGATACAGACTTTTTTATAGTTGTGACTATGATGAATTTGTGAAGTTACTTATGGTTTATCATCTTTGGTTTAGATAAAAAAAGTTCACTGTTCGACTGTCCTTTAGGAGTTTGAACTTTTTTTGTACGAAGTTTGAGTGAATTACATAATTTAAGGCTGAATAGCTGTAATTATTATAATTATCATATATCTGCTTGCTTTTTAAATTATTTAAATGTATAATATTTCCATAATATAACATGTACATTAAAAATTCTAATTCAATTAAATCTGTGTTGTAATTATCATAGTAGGATATAAATAATGACGATTTTCATACTCTAACGACATATTCTCTTGCACAAATATTTTTACAAATCAAAAAAATTTATTTTAAAATACAAAGATCATAATTGATATCATAGATCGCATTTTAAAACAATATTTGTATTCCTATCTTCTAATCAATTTTACTTCAAATATAACAATAAATCTAAAATTTACCACTCCCCAGAAAGAAGCATTTTAAGAAAATTAGTATATTTTACATATTTTATAGAATAATAGACTAATAGGACAGAGACAAAAATACTACTTTAAGGAGAGAATTATATGGATAATTTAATGTTTTGCTATCAATGCGAACAAACTTTTGGCGGAAAGGGCTGTACCAAAAGTGGTGTATGCGGTAAAACACCAGAGATAGCGAATTTACAGGATCTACTCATTTATCAGTTGAAAGGTATATCTTGTTATTGTAAAAAACTGATTGATAAAGGCATAGCCATTGATAAAAAGATCGTAAAATTCGTAGAGAATGGCTTGTTTACAACTCTTACCAATGTAAATTTTGATGCTGATGTACATGTACATTTGCTAAAGGAATCTCAGGTACTCAAAGAAGATTTAAGAAGCAAAGTACCAGAGGGAGTCTATCCGCCTGCAGCCACCTACAATCTAAGTGAAACCAAAGAAAGTATGTTAAGAGATTCCCTACGAGCTGGTATTATGTATGACGAAAATTTGGACGAAGATATACGTTCTCTAAGATCAACCCTTTTATATACACTAAAGGGTATCAGTGCTTATGGACATCAAGCTAGATTTATTCATTTTAATAGCGACCAGGTAGACCACTTTTATTTTCTTGGATTAGAAGCAACGACCAATGACAATCTAACCTTAGAAGACATGATACGTATGTGTATGAGAGCTGGAGAAATTAGTGTTGAAGTAATGAAAACCCTTGATACTGCCAATACATCTACCTATGAGAATCCTTCACCAACCAAGGTAAATATGAATCCTAAAAAGGGCCCATTTATCGTTGTTTCAGGACATGACTTACGCGATTTAGAAATGCTTCTAATCCAGACAGAAGGAACGGGGATAAATATTTACACACATGGAGAAATGCTTCCGGCCCATGGATATCCATCTCTAAATAAATACAAACATTTAGCTGGTAACTTTGGAACAGCTTGGCAGAATCAGCAAAAAGAATTTGATGATATTCCAGGATGTATCTTAATGACCACTAATTGTTTCATGAAACCCAGAGAAACTTACAAGGATCGAATATTTTCTACAAGTGTAGTAGGATGGGACGGTGTACAACATATCAAAGATGAAAAGGATGGGGCAAGAGATTTTAGTCCTATTATTTCTAAGGCGCTTTCCCTTGGTGGCTATAAGCATAGTGAAAAGGAACATGACATTACGGTTGGTTTTGCTCACCATGCAACCTTATCCCATGCTGGTGAAATTGTAAAAGCAGTAAAGGAGGGCAAGATAAGACACTTCTTCTTAATTGGAGGTTGTGATGGAGCTAGACCTGGAAGAAGTTATTATACTGATTTTGCAACCATGGTACCAAAAGACTGTGTCATACTAACCCTTGCCTGTGGTAAATATCGTTTTAACAGATTGGATTTTGGAAATGTAGCTGGCCTTCCAAGACTTTTAGACGTAGGACAATGTAATGACGCATATTCCGCTGTTCGTATTGCAACAGCTCTAGCAGACGCCTTTGAAACGGATATAAATTCCCTCCCCTTATCCATAATCTTATCATGGTATGAACAAAAAGCGGTTGCAGATCTTATGGCTTTACTCTCCTTAGGAATAAATGGAATTTATTTGGGACCTAGCTTACCTGCATTTTTGTCACCCAATGTATTTCAGTATTTGGTGGACACTTTCCAAATAAAAGCAATTAGTGTTCCCGAAGATGATTTAAAGAGTGAATTAAAACAAGCGAATTAACAAGCGAATTAATAAAAGAAAACGATAGTTTCATATTATGTCAAAATGATAAAGGTTGATAAAAAAAGTTTATATTTCTCGTTAATTGTCCCGCAGTAAACTTTTTTTATCTAAACCTAAATCATCTGATCATTCTATAATTTGGTTTTCAATTGGATTTACCATTTTGTTTTAAATATTTTTTTTACCTTCACTTGAACTTTTATTACTAAATTTCTTAAAAAAACCGTAACAATTAATAACAAAACATAAAATTAGACCAGGTATTTATGACTATTATAAGGTAATAATAGAACATTCTGACTATTGACTTTCAATGAAAAGGTATTATATTGATGATGTAAACAAATCAGACATTTAAGTTTACTTAACATACAAAAAAAGAGAAAGGAGTCAAAAATTTCTAACAATTAAAACATTGGTGAAATTTTTACTATACATACAATTTATCAATCAGAGTTTTCTAACAATAGTCAGTTATAAACCATATATACATTCTAAATAAATAAAATCTAGGGGGGTGAACTTTTTCCTAAAGTTATTGGGTGTAGAAAAATGAAGTGTGTAACATTTAGAATGTAATATGTTTTTATATAATTTTAAAGTTTTGCTGAGAAAATGTAATTATGCTATTACATCAACACTTTTTATCAAGAAAGGAGAAATACTTTTATGAAGAAAAATGTAAAAAAATTGACGAATATCTTTTTATCCGCACTCTTAGCAATATCTATGCTACCAGTTAATTATGCATTGGCACAAAGTGATAATGCCACTGTTACTGCTACAGCAGCTAGTACTACTACAACTGTTGCCACAACAAAAAAACAAGTAATCGGTTATATAACTCAATGGGATGCTTGGAAAACTACAAGCGCTGGATTACCAGCTCAAGGTGCTCTAAATCACCTAAATATTGATTATTCCAAATATACTATTCTAAACTACTCTTTCTTTGGAGTAGCAAATGATGGTTCCTTACATAGCGGTGACTATAGGAATAAATCTATTTACCAAGCAAATGCTGTTCAACAGCCTGCTAACTTATTCTTTACAGATATATATAGCAGTTGGGACCTATATCTTTTATATGGTGAGCTTGACCCAATCAATTACATCAGTGCTGATGTTGTGAAAAGAGCCACTGCTCAAGGCTTTGTGGTAAAAGAAAACACCTCCACTTGGTCACATCCAGGCTGGAATGTGTATAATCAACCGTTACCTCTTCCTCTAAAAAAAGAAGGCGGAGCACCTGGTTTATTAGAACTTGCAAAGCAAAATGGTGTTAAAGTGAATGCTGCTGTTGGTGGATGGAGTATGTGTAAACACTTCCCAGAAATGGCTGCTAATCCAGTAAAACGTGCTAGATTTATTGAAGATTGTAAACGTCTTATAGCTCTCGGATTTGATGGCATCGACCTTGATTGGGAATATGTTGGACCATATTCTGGTATGAACTTTACAGGTTCTAAAGCTGACTATGATAATTTTATTACCTTAGTAAAAGAACTTCGTGAAGCCATTGGTCCTGATAAGATGATTACTTCCTGCTTCTCAGCTAGTGCAAGTAAACTAGGTGGCTTTGACTGGTCAGAAGTTGATAAATATGTAGATTATTATAACTTTATGACTTATGACTTTAATGGTGGTTGGTCAAATATAGCTGGACATAACTCTCCATTATACTCTTATTCCAATGCTGAAGAACCTACAGCAAGTATGGACCATCTATATCAGTATTTAAAAACAACTGATATTAACATGGACAAAGTAAATATGGGTGTACCATTTTATGGTAGAGGTGTTGTTACCTCTGGTTCTGCCGATCTAAATACTGCAACAGTAAAAAGAACTGTAACCATCCAACCAGATGGTCCGATCAGTACCAGTGCCGACTATACAAACTGGCCTTTGGATGTATATGATGGCGTTCCTAATTATTCTTATATCAAAAAAAAGGTTTTAGCGCCTAACAGCGGATGGACTGTAAAATGGGATGATGAAGCGAAAGTACCATATGCAACAAAAGGTAACTACTTCTTAAGTTTTGATAATGAAGAATCAGTAGGATATAAAGCACAATACATCAAGGACAATAACCTTGCTGGCGCTATTGTTTGGAATGTATATGGCGACTTAGAATTTAGCGGTTCTGTTACAAACTATGGAACAAAGCTTAAGAAATGGTCTAATGTTTCCTCTCCACTTGCTACTAAATTAAATGAAGTATTAAATGGTTCAACACAAACTGCTGCTGCACCAACCTTTTCCCCAGCTGGCGGTACTTTTACAACAGCTCAAACTGTAACTTTATCTACTACTACTGCAGGTGCTGCTATTTATTACACAACTGATGGAACTGAACCTACAAAGACATCAGCTACTTATAACACACCAATCAAGGTTGATAAAACAACTACAATAAAAGCAAAAACGATTGGAACTGGATATTATGATTCCACCACTGTTTCTGCTACCTATACCATTAACACCGCTCCAATTGAAACAGTTGAAACTCCAACTATTTCACCAAATGGTGGAACATACACCTCCACTCAAAGTGTAACACTTTCCTGTGCTACAGAAGGTGCAACAATCCGTTATTCCACTAACGGTACTGAACCTACTGAAAGCTCAACTGCTTATACTTCTGCTATTCAAGTAGCTGCTACCACTACAATAAAAGCAAAAGCTTTTAAAACTGGTATGAATAGTTCCACCACAGCTTCTGCTACCTTTACCATTAACACAGCACCAGTTGAAACAGTTGAAACTCCAACTATTTCACCAAATGGCGGAACATACACCTCCACTCAAAGTGTAACACTTTCCTGCGCTACAGAAGGTGCAACAATCCGTTATTCCACTAACGGTACTGAACCTACTGAAAGCTCAACTGCTTATACTTCTGCTATTCAAGTAGCTGCTACCACTACAATAAAAGCAAAAGCTTTTAAAACTGGTATGAATAGTTCCACCACAGCTTCTGCTACCTTTACCATTAA
>JBKEAO010000001.1:0-2431 GCA_047972335.1 Anaerocolumna sp.
GTACGCTGAAACGACTTTCATCAATGGATGGAAAAATTTCTTCTGCAAAAACTTTAGCCCATGAATGCTCTAATGCTTTTTGTTCACGAGCTGTTAAACTGTTTGTGATATCGGTTAATGAATACTGTTGTGAAGAGTTAAAATGAAATGACATAAAAACACCGCCTTTCTGCTAACTCCATTATAACAGATAATATATAATGTGTGTAATTTTCAAGGTGCTAAAGAGGGCTATTTGACCCTGGCATCATCATTTATAGATGATCAAAATAATATGACCCAAAACATATATTCCTTTCACTGAATTATATTCTGAAGTTCTAATGGATTTAAAACCTTTGATATGATTGTTTTAAATCTAAATAACTTCTCCTATTTATTCTAGTCATAAGGATAATAAAATTTGGGTCATAGACATATTATAAAACTTTAGATAAAAAGTCTTTCAATCTCGGATTTTTAGGGTTACTAAAAAATTCTTTTGGTTCATTTTGTTCTTTAATAATTCCTTCATCAATAAATAGTACTCTTGTTGCCACTTCCCTAGCAAATCCCATTTCATGAGTCACAACTACCATAGTCATACCATCATCTGCTAGTTCTTTCATAAGTTCTAGTACCTCTCCTACCATTTCTGGATCAAGAGCTGATGTTGGTTCGTCGAACAAAAGAACATCAGGATTCATAGCAAGAGCCCTCACTATTGCAATACGCTGCTTCTGACCACCAGATAACTGTCTTGGATATGCGTCTGCTTTCTCTAACAAACCAATTCTTTCTAGTAGAGATAGTGCCTTTTTATTAGCCCCTTCTTTGTCCATGATACCTAACTTTACAGGAGCTAGTGTAATATTTTCTTTTACAGTCAAATGTGGAAAGAGATTAAATTGTTGAAATACCATTCCCATCTTTCTTCTGACAAGATTAATATCCGTTTTAGGATCCGTAATATTCTTTTCTTCAAACCATATTTCACCAGAGGTTGGTTCTTCTAATAGATTAAGACATCTTAAAAATGTGGATTTTCCTGAACCAGAAGGACCGATTACAACAACCTTTTCTCCTTTTTCAATGGTCTCTGATATTCCATTTAATACAACATGTGAGCCAAATTGTTTTTTGAGATTATTTGTTTTAATCACCTTGTGACATCCTCCTTTCAAATATACCTAGCAGCTTGGTTAGTCCTAGTACAATAATAAGATAAAATACAGCAGTGATAATTAGGGGAGGGAGAATGTCCCAAGTACGCGAACCAATATACTGAGCCGCCTTTGTAAGATCAGTAACAGCAATCATACTAGCTACAGAGGTTTCTTTTATCAATACAATAAATTCATTGCCTAATGCAGGCAAAATATTCTTGATTGCTTGGGGCATAATAATAAGTTTCATTGTTTGTGTTCTGTTAAGCCCTAGAGTTCGACCAGCCTCATACTGTCCTTTATCAATAGATTCAATACCAGCTCTTACAATTTCAGCTACATAAGCACCTGAATTAATTCCAAAACATACCGCAGCAACAACTATTTCATTGGTGTCTCTCGCTGTAAATATTAGGTTATATATAATTAACAATTGAACAATTACTGGTGTTCCTCTAATAATATTAATATAACCATTACATATCGTGCCAATCCACTTAAACTTTTTAGTGGTTGCCACACTTGTCTTAATAATAGCAACTATAATACCGATTGCAGCACCAATGATAATGGCCAAAAAGGAAATAGCCAAGGTCGCTTTTAATCCATCTATATAATATAAATATCTATTATCTAGAATAAAGGCATTATAGTATCTCTCTAGTAAATGTGAAAACCATTCTCCAATATGATTCAATTTCATCTTCTCCTTTTATCAACAACATAAGAATATCTCTATTATAACATATCCTTAAAGACACACAAGTAGCAGCAGACATTTTTTGTCTGCTGCCCACAATTAATTGCAAGTATCTAATTACTCATATATTTATATCTTCATATAGCTATAAATTTATATGTTCTTATATTCATATAGTTATAAATTTATATAGTTATATCTTTGTATAGTTATTTAGTTATATCTTTGATTCTAGGTTCAATAGCCCATTTTATGATGTAGTTACACCAATTTTGCACTGATATACCTATTAGTATATAACTAGAACATATTATTTATTTAGCACCAGTATGCTTTGCTGTAAATTCTTCAATCTTTCCATCCGCTTTTAGCTGATCAATTACTTTATTGATCTCTTCTAATAGCTCTGTATTACCTTTTTGAACTGCAATCGCATATTTATCTTCAAATAAGGTTCCATCTAAAATTTTTAGGGTAGAATTTGCACTTACTAACTCTTGTGCTGGAAATTCATCCATAACAATACAATCTATCTTTCCGTTTTTTAAATCTTCAGCTGCTTGTGCAAATTTTGTATATCTCTTTA
>JBKEAO010000182.1:0-32733 GCA_047972335.1 Anaerocolumna sp.
GAATTGCTGGGAATTTACAAATTCTGTTTCTATTTATAATAAGTTTTGCTATCTTAACTGGTATAACTTTGATCATTGAATCTTCGATGCTTGCGGAAACAATTACCAATTATTTTGCTTTAATCTACGGAATACTTTAATCATGTTTCTAATTAATTGAAAAATGTGTTAGTTTAAAAACTAACACATCTTTTATATTATTAATTATTTCTTAAGTAGTTTTCATCCTGACTTTAAATGAATACTATTCTGACTTGAGTGCAAATGATCTGACGACTAATTTTTACAGACTAATAATTGCCTTTTTAGATTCGCTAATTGTAGTTAATTTATTTTCTCACCAAGAAAAAATTTAATTTCACGTCTGTTTATATAATTAGTGTTTGCTTTACTTTGGGCATCACCATGTTTGCTATATATTAACCTCCTCACTATTAGCCTACACTTGACAAAGTAAATGTTTCCTTGTATAATATAAGTAATCTGCTTGTTACTTTCAGTAGGCAATACGGATAACAACAATGTAGGAGAATTAAAATGCAATTTGAACAAGTACTCAATAATAATGTTATTACTGTCAATGAAGACGGTGAGGAGCTGATGATACTTGGACGCGGTATTGGATTTAATGCCAAAAAAGGTGATGTTGTTAACAAGCAACTAATCGAGAAGGTTTTTTACGCATCCAAAAACCCTGAAGAATTTAATCAGATAACAAGCATAATTTCTAATATTGATAATAAGTATTTTCAATTAAGCAACGAAATAATAAAAGAAATTATTATTAGAACTGGAAGAGAATTAGCTGATACGCTAATTGTATTTCTTGCTGAGCAACTTTACTTTTTAGTGAGTCATGGGAAACTTGGATTACATGCAAATTATTCGGCATGGAGTCATACACGCTATGAATATCAAGTTGAATTTGAGGTTTGTTTAAATGCTGTCGTTAAGTTAAATATTGAAAATAATTTAAACTTAAAAAGAGATGATGTTGCATTTCTCGTAATGTTTATTGTAAATAGATATTTAGATTTTGACGATCAATATTTTAAAATTTTTACAATCCATTGTAAAGCAGTATTACACTTTGTTGATGATGCATTCGAATTTGATAGAAAATCAAATTCAATTAATAGTTTAATTACACATGTAAATCGCATGATTAAACGAGTAATGAGCGGTAAACAAATAAACGATAATGGTAATGCTTGCAAATTATCGGCTTTGCAATTTGTATTTGAATTTGAATATTGTGTATTAACTAAAATAGAGGACTATTTTAAAGAAAATACAAAATACCAACTGAACGACATGGAGCGAATGTTATTATTATGGCATTTAGTTGCACTAGTTGGTCGAAAGGAATAATAATGATACTTACAATTGCGGGTGGTGGTTCGACATTTACCCCAGGAATTACTGCAATGATGCTTGAACGACACAACGAATTTAAAGTAACTGAATTAAGATTATATGATAACGATGGATTACGTCAAAGTAAGATTGCTGTTATTATTAAAATACTAATTGAAAAATCAGGATTAAACATAAAACTTATCGAAACAACTGACCCAAAAACTGCATTTACAAATGCAAATTTTATTTTTGGACAATTTCGCGTTGGAAAATATGAAATGAGAGAAAAAGATGAAAAAATACCTTTAAAATATGGTGTCATTGGACAGGAAACATGTGGTCCAGGAGGACTTGCATACGGACTGAGAACTATATATCCAATGATTGAATTAATTGATTATTGCGATAAGTATGCAGCTAAAGATCACTGGATTATAAATTATTCTAATCCAGCAGCAATCGTTGCTGAAGGGTGTAGGAAAGCACGACCAAGTGCGAGAATAATTAATATCTGTGATATGCCAGTAGCACTTTTGGAATTTATGTCAAATATAATTGACTGTGATGTATCTGAATTAGATGCTGATTATTATGGACTTAATCACTTTGGGTGGTTTACATCAATTTTATATGACGGAAAAGAACAAATTCCGATGTTAAGATCATATATTGAAAAAAATGGACTAATTGGACCAAAATATTTGAAATATCTAAACGGCGATGCTGAAACTACAAAAGACTTAAATCCTCAATTGCTTAGACATTTGAAAGCGTCATGGAAAAAAACTATGACTAACCAAAAGCATTTAGTTCAACTAGATGAAAACAAATTATTTAATAGTTATTTGCAGTACTACTTAATCGGAGATAAAATTGTTAGCGAATCCAACCCGGATTTCACACGTACTAATGAAGTTATTCGCGATAGAGAAACACCACTATTTGAAGGAATTGATAAATATTTAAAGACAGGAGAGTTAGATGAAGGATTATTTTACGCTGGAGCACATGGCGGTTTTATTGTTGATGTTGCAAATTCATTAATGCATGACGAAGGGAAAAAATTTATAGTTATGGTAACTAATAATGGGATTATTCCCAACCTGCCTGATGAGGCCATTATTGAAGTTCCAGCAAATCTGTATAAAGACGGTCCTGTCCCTATTCAACAGAACGAAATTGAACACTTTCAACTTGGAATGATACAGCAACAACTTGCTTCTGAAAAGTTAATTGTAGAAGCAGCATTTGAAAATTCATATAATAAAGCACTACAATCATTTACTTTAAACGCAACTACTCCGTCAGTATTAGTTGCTAAACAAATTTTAGATGAGATGATTGAAGCAAACAAAGATTACTGGCCAGAATTAAGATAATATTAGGAGGTTTATTATGTCAAAAGTAAGCTATAAACAAATGGCAAATGAAATATTAGAATTATTACAAGGGGCAGATAATGTAGATTCATTTTTACATTGCATGACACGGTTACGAGTTACACCAGTGGATGAGGAGAAAATTGACCTAAATCAAATAAACAAATTATCATATGTAATCAAAGTCCAAGTTATTGCCGGGGTTATTCAAATCGTTTTAGGACCAACTACTGTGGATGCCGTGCATGATGAATTTGCAAAATTAATTGGTAAAGATGGTGATTCAATCGATGAGAACATAGATAAAGAATTATTCAAACAAAGTTTTGGTATACGAATTGTTTCTGCATTACAAGCAATTTTACTTCCAGCCGTAGGAGTTTTAGGGGGAGTTGCGCTAATAAATGCACTTGCAACTATCTTAATTTTAATTGGATTCGCAACTGATAATCCATATATAGTTTTACTTCAAACGATGGGAGGAATAGTAACAGGCTCACTAGGACTGTATCTTGGATTTAATGCATCTAAATACTTCGGAGGAAGTCCTTTTATAGGAGTAACTTTAGCTTTATTTATTTACTCTCCTGCAATTACAGGCGTAGAGTATTTGGGAATGACACTATCTCAAGGCGTTGGAGGTGTTATTGGTATTGTAGCAATCGCAATTATTGCTGCAAAAATTGAAGTTAATCTAAAAAAATTCATTAAAAAGGAGTTTCAGTTAGTTTTGATACCATTTTTAACTATATTAATTACGATGATTCCAATGTTACTTGTTATTATTCCTATAACATCATTATTAACGATTATAATTACGAAAATAATTACTTTTGCTTTATATTCAAACGACATAGTATTTGTATTAGCAAATGCTGTACTTGGTGGGACATGGCCACTACTAGTCATGTCTGGATTACACATTACAGTGATAGGTGCAATTATTCCTATTGCAACTGAAACCGGGATATCACCTCTTCAAGTAAATTTCGTAATGGCGGCAGCTGCTCTAATCGGATTAACTCTTGCAGTTCTAAGAGCCGAAAAGGAGAATTCAGAAGTTAAAGAGATTGGTATTAGTGGAATTTTAACTGCTCTAACTGGTATTACTGAGCCATTATTATATGGAATTGCAATGCCAAGACTTAGAAGTTTAATTTACGTTGTGGCTGGTGGGTTTGCCGGTGGACTAGTAAATGGTTTAGCACATGTAGAGACATTGTTTCCGGCTTCTACTGGTATCTTCATGGTTTTTACATTAGTTGATATCAAGTCACAATGGCTATTTTTTATATTGGCGTGGCTCGTTGCTGGAAGTGTATCTTTTCTCCTTTTTACTTTTTTCCCAGTTAAACCAAAAGAAGATGTGCAATAAACAAAGATACTGATATAAAAAATTAAAAGCACCCAAATGTTTTCACAACTTGAGGGTGCTTTTTTTATGTAAATCATATTAAAGTGTTAGCTCAAAATCTAAAAATTATTCTAAAGCGGCTGTTTAAGCATTCCTATTCCATCTACGAAATTGTAGAATATTAAAATTTTATTACTACTAACTAAATAAAATCTAGATAATATTTAATATTAATAAATGTATGTAAATTTTCCATCCAATCTTGTAACTTTCACTTTTCTCCTACTCTATTATCTTAAACAATACAAATATCTTTTTGAAACTATATAATATTTTCTGAAAAATCTACTGTCTCTCCATTTGTAAGTTTACATTTCAGAAAGATTATTTGACATGATTGTGGTTTAATATTTAAAATAAGCCATTTATTATCGAATGTATAGTCACCATCAAAGGATTCAATTTCATCAACACAATCAACATTTGAAATTTTTATTTTTGTTTGTGGTTCTGCCATCTCCAAGCCAAAGCCATATATTAATATTTCATCATTATTTACAAATATATAATAGGGATTTCTGTTTCCCTCAAACATTTTTTTTGTTTGGAATTTGGGACAAATTAGTTTTGCCTTTTTTATAAAATCAATATAACTCTTGTGAATACCGATTTCGCTTCTTATAAGTTCCAAATCGTTTTGTTTTAATTCGATAAATGGTTGCGCCATACCAAATGCATGATGAGTTACACTTCTTATAATATATTTCTTTATTTGTTCTGTATTATTCTGATTATTAAAATCAAAATGAGCTATAGCTCTGCGCCCCATTGAAGCACCAATCGGCTCATAATCAATTCCTCTATCTAAAGCATAAGACCATGCAAAATGATTTACTCTTTCAGGTGGTAGAAATAAACGAAATCCTTGATAGCACTGATGCGTCAATTCTGAAAAATCAGGATCACTCATATAGCAATAATCCATATTTTCCATCAAAGCTAAATCTATTCGCAAACCACCAGATGAACAGTTCTCAATTATTAAATTGGGATACTTTTTTTTTATTATACTTAAAATTGTATATAGTCCTTTATAATGGTAGTACAGTCCATCTTTTTCACCGTGATCATGTTCAAGTGAATTACAACCTTCCATTGGGTCAATATTAAAATCAAGTAATATGTAATCAGCATCGAAGTTTTCCACTAACTTACTTATTTGCTCTACTGCCCATTGTCTGTTAGACTCTGACCCTAAACAGATCATTCCCAATGATATACCATCTTTTTTTGCAATTAATTCTGGATGTTCTTTATTCAACTTAGCTTCCTCACCAACTGCTTCAATTTCAATCCATATTCCAAATTTCATTCCAGACTTGTGAACATATTTACTTAACTCTTTTATTCCAGACGGAAATCGCAAATCATTAGTCACATTCCAATCGCCACGTGTTTTCTCCCAAAAGTTATTACTTTTATCTCCAAACCAACTAGCATCTAAAATGCATACATCAAATCCTAATGTTTTTACAATATCTACATTTTGTTTGTATATTATTTCATTAATATCACTATCTTCATACACCCACCATGGATTAAACGTAACTGGTGGAGTAAAGTCATTACCTTTATAAAGAAACTCTCTAACATATTTTGATAATTGATTTGCAGCCTCTGTTAAATTTTTACCACTTACACATATAACATCATATCCAGTGAAGTCTGAACGTACTTTTGTCTCAAATCCTAATTCTAAGTAGAATTCTAGTTTAATTTTATTAGCTTTTTTTTTAAATAATACTCGATAATTTCCACTATAACAGATTGAAAAAAGATACACTCTTTCATTAACTATAATATAAAAATTTGGATTTGTACCTTTTGCACTCCTTCCATATTTAGAAATCAATTCAAAATTATTTTCTAATCTGTGCTCTCTTGGATGAAATTCATCCCCCCAATCGCTTTCAAAATACTTAATAAATGGGTCTTTGTTACTAGTTAAACCAATACAATATTCCGCTATTAATGGGTCGAGCACATTTTCATTACATTCAAAATTGGAATATAGTCTTTCCCAGTAATCGCCAATTTCCACTTTTGTCATTTATCTCCTTTTAATTCATTCGGTTTATAAAATCTTCTATTTCCATGGTAAAAATTTGGTTCCTTTTTAATGGAATATTTGTACTTTCAACCTCAACTTTATTTTCCAGTATATTTAAGAGTCTTAATATCTTCCCATTGTGATTAAAATTTGTATCTTTCAAAGCGTAACCTCTTATAATACCATTATTTTTTTTGCTTATCTTTAATCCAGTAACTATTACGTCATTATTTTCTATTTTTTCGAAGTGTTCTTCTTTTGACATTACTGGAAAATTTTCGTCTAACTCTATCATGTGTATTGATCCATAGTAATTATATCCCTCAGATAAAGCAATATTTTTATGCTCTTGATTTATTATACTAATACCAAATTCAAGTGTATGCTTACCTAGCACTTGTGCATCCGGAGTATCAAAATATAACCAGTCACCCATCTCGCCAACTGATCTAAGTAATGTTAGTTCAAGTTTATTATTCCTTTGAACTTCATATTCATATAATCCTTTACTCATTAATGAGTAAGTCAAATCAGTAGTATCAATCTGTAAAACTTTTTCAAATGGATTTTGATTATTAGATAATTTATGTTCGTAATTTATAAGTGGTTCTCTACTGACTTGCTCAAAAATAGTTCCTGCTCTTACATCTTTAATTGAATTCGGTAAACAAAAAATCGCACGTAATCTATGATCTTTACTTTTATTTTCAAATTTAACTTTAAAGTCTATTACTCTTGAGTTTTTACTTAAAGTTATTATTATTTCAATTGGATTATTGACTAATTGACTATCTCTTTTTGTTACTCTATTCTCTAAATAAACAAAAGTATTTCTTTCCATTCTAATATCTTCAATATCTGCAGATATGGGAATCTCAAAGTTTGTTTTTACTACTGTTTGTTCAAAGTTATTTGTTTTAAATGTCTGGATTTTTGCATTTTGTAGATTTAACTTAATTGGTATGTCTTTATCAATTTGACCATGCATGAAAGTGTTTCCGATATCTCCACAATCAACGAACTCTAAAAAGTTATCAATACTTTCATTAGTTTGCTTATTTATTAAGTTTATTCCATTGCTTATGTTGATTTCATAATATTTATTAGATATTATATTATCATTCTTAGTGTTTATAGATGAAATTTTACACTTATTTATTTTATACACTTTTGATGTTCCTGCTGGAATATTAACTGCAAAACTAATTTTTAATTTTCGACAGAACATTGATTTTCTAAAATTGTATTCAGGAAGTTCATAGCAATTTGTGATTCCCAAATCTTCAATAATACTTTCTATTTTCTGCCCATTCATTGTTAAAAAATAACTAGTTACATCTTCAGATTTTGCATTACTTCTAACTTGATCAATATCCTCATCTTTAAATTCAACTTTATCATAATTTACATAAATTTCTATATATTTTTCGATATCCATAGTTGAACAATTCGTTAAACTAAACGAGTTTTTATCACTATATATTTGGGAACCAATTCTCAAATTAATACGTCTCAGTTCTTCATAAATTGCACTCGAAATTGAGTTGTATCTTTCAATAACTGAATTATTAACCGCGTCGATTGAACAGCCACATATACTATCGTGAGCATGATTTTCTAGAAGTAGTTTCC
This sequence comes from Anaerocolumna sp., assembly GCA_047972335.1. Taxonomy (GTDB): domain Bacteria; phylum Bacillota; class Clostridia; order Lachnospirales; family Lachnospiraceae; genus Anaerocolumna. The sequence goes on from JBKEAO010000182.1 coordinate 7,835, forward strand.
AGATATAATTATTCTTTCCTTTATCGTAAATACCACTAATTAATTGCAATGGTTCTAATTTTTTTTCTATTAAATTTTGAACTTTAAAATTTAACTTTTTGCTGGGAACTCTTGATGAAGCAGTTCCAGTCAAGTAGAACATACCATCTGTATATTGCTGTTTAATTTCCTCTTTTAGTATAGTCAATTTACTATAATCCAAATCTTCTTTTAATTCTTCAATATAATCCTCTAAAGAGGTATGAACAAATTCTATGTCTTCATAAAGTTCATTTGCTACCCGTATAGCTTCTGTTATATTTTTTTGCAAAGGTTGGTGATCGGAGCCATTCATAAATAGTAAATGATTAGTTGAAGCATGTTCTTTAGTTTCTAAAATCTTTTTATCCCAATAATTCTTTGCTTCGTCTTTATCTATTGGTATTTCTAATCCATTATTATACCAATTGGAAAGCAGTATGGCAAGCATTTGTTCACCATTTGGTGATTGAAGAATTAGTTCTGAGTATTTTGATTGTGATTGATTTAAACTTGAATCTTTAGAAATAAATACTCCTCTACCAAAAACCAAAGTATTAATATTTGCTTGTTTATACAATTGAATTGTTTGTAAAGGAAATCCAAATGTGTCCGGAAAGTATCCTATAAAACTTTTAATTTCAAACTCCTTTGCTTTTGCAATCCCTATTTGAAGGTTTCTTACATTAGCTTCCGAACTTGTTAAGTAGCAATCCTGTGCGACATACCATGGACCTACTTTTATTTTTCCATTTTTTATTGCTTTACTCAGTTTTTCAGTATTTTCAGGGCGTACTTTTAAATAGTCATCAATTATTATCATTTGTCCATCTAAATGAAAACTATGAAACTCCAAATTGTTTTCAATTTGAAAAAGTACATCATCAATTAAAGAAACCAATTTCATATGAAAATGTTCATATTGCATATACCATTCTCTATCCCAATGACTATGGCTAACAATATGTGCTTTTAATTTCATTTCCCCTCCTTATATCATTCTTATTTCAAAGGAACAAGAATGTACTTTTTCAGAATCTAATATGTAGTCACTATGTGTCCAAAGACCCCAACTATTATCACCACCAACACCTACTTGGTGTGTACTTATTTTCAAATAATTATAACTACTTTTTATAAGATCATTTTCGTGATACGCTTCCATCAATTGAGAGTCATTATAAGGAACTAATGAAAAATTTAACAATTCTTCACTACTGATACGGATTCCTTGATTATTTCGGTTTGTAATTTCACACCAACGCGTTTCATAGTGATTTCCGTATTCTTGTGGCTTTGTGTATGTCTCTAACTCATCCACGTTTTGTACAAACTTGCCAATTAACTGGCCACGATATCGGTCAATATATGTTTCTCGTTTTCCTCTTCCATACCATTTCATAGTACTGAAATCATTACTTAATTTCATTTTGAAGCCCAAGCAGTAAAATGGTGGTTTTTTTATTGCTCCATTATACTTAATATTTAATTTTAGTAAGCCGTCTCCTTTAAATAAATAGTCAATCTGAATACTTGTAATATCTGCGCAATTAATAATTGTACTTATTATTACTTCACTTTCATTAAGTTGTTTACATTTTGTTATTGACCCCTTTTGCATATTTGAAGCAATATACCAACATGCTAGCTCATAATCTTTATTTGCACCTTTATCATTGTCTGTCGGAGCTCTCCAAAAATTTGGTGATAAGCTAAACTGGCTTTGTTCAATATATTCAATTTCGTTAAATCTTAATGAAGAAAGTTTTCCAGTACCGCGATTAAATAAAGCTTTCATTTTATCACCTACAACTCCAACATTAAAGTCTCCATCTATTAATTGAATATTATCAAATTTTTCATTTTCTTCATTACCTTTAACATAACACACAACTGACGATTCTTGCGCAATAACGTGTTGATCCGAAAGTAGTGTACAGTGATTATCATTTATTATATACACATTTACAACATGTTCTCCAACACGTAATTTATCAACCATTAATTCTATTATTGTCTTTTCGAGTGGTTTACATTTTACATTAAGTGTTTGTGTTTTATATGCATACCCATCAACTAAATACTCTAATTTTACTTTGTGAACACATAAGTCGGTAAATAGATAATTATTTTTTATTTTTAGTGTTGTACCATTAACACGCATAACTATCGGTTGATTCCAATATTTCAGTTCTTTAAGTTTTGCTGTAGATGAACCATCAGATTTAATTAATCCATCAAACACAAAATTTCCATCATTGGGACGATCGCCATAATCTCCACCAAAATTAAATCGGGTTCTTCCATCTTGTGTTGATTTTAATCCATGATCTTTTAGTTCCCAAACAAAGCCCCCATGATAATTTTGATACTTATTTTCTAAATCGATATACTCTCCGATATTTCCATTAGAATTCCCCATTGCATGTGTATATTCACAATGTATGAATGGTTTTAACTGCTTTTTACAATATTCTTCAATATCGGCACAAGTGGCATACATTCTGCTCTCTACGTCACTTATATTATCATATTCACGATTCCAAAAAGTTCCTTCGTAATGTATGAGTCTTGAATTATCAACATGGCGAAGAAACTCGCTCATTTCAGATATTACCTCTCCTCCAAAACTCTCATTTCCACATGACCAGAAGAGGATACAGGGATGATTTTTATTTGAATAGTACATATTTTTTGCCCGATCTAAACAGGCATCAAGCCAAACATGATTATTGTAAGGAATAATCATGTCATACTGTTCTTTTGGTCGAGGCGTAGAAAAAATTTGCCAAGTACCGTGTGTCTCTAAGTTAACTTCATCTATTACATATAAACCATACTTATCACATAAATCATACCAGTACTTTTGATTTGGATAATGTGATGACCGAACCGCGTTAAAATTATTTTCCTTTAACCAGCAAATATCTTGTTCCATCTCTTCTTTTGTAACAGCTTTTCCATTAAGTGATGATATATCATGTCGATTTACACCTTTAAATACAATTCTTTTATTATTCAGATACAAGACCCCATCATTATTTTCAAAAAATCGAATTCCAAATTTTTCATGTATTACATATGTCGGAAATTTTATACATAAATCATACAAAAATGGATGCTCAGCACTCCATAATTTTGGTTCATTTATATGCATTGATATAATATTATCCATTTGACTATACGCTTCTTGATTAATCAATTGATTATTTATGTAAATATCTATTTTTTCAGAAATTTGTTTATCAGTTGTTACTTTAAGCATAACGGACGTGAGTTTTTCATTTAATTTTAAACACTCAATTTTCACATCTTCGATCCACTCTTCATCCAAGGCTAGTATTTTAATATCACGATGAATACCGAACATACGCCAACAGTCTTGGTCTTCTAACCAAGTTGCAGAAGAATATTGATACACTTCAATCACTAATTCATTTTCACCATCTTTTAGAAACTGCGAAATATTAAAATTTGCTGTAGTCTGAGAATCTTCATTATAACCAACATAAATGCTATTTAGCCAAATATTATATGATGTAGCTGCACCGTCCAAAACTAATATATGCTTATTCATTATTTTACTATAATTAAATTTTTTTTTATATTGAGCAACTGCAATCTTTCTAGGCGTTTCTCCTGATTTTAAATTATAGATTCCATCCCACGGATATTGAGCGTTTACATATTGTGGGTGTCCAAAACCTTGAAGTTCTACCACTCCAGGCACTGTTATTTTACTTTTGAAATGATTATCTTTAAATAAATCCTCAAATTTTCTTGAGTTTATATCAGATAGATAACAAAAATCCCAGTCACCATTCAGTGTATATTCTAAATTCCATTTATCATTTTTTTGATATTTGTTTAAATCTATATAATAATTCAATTTAGAATTCGTATTTTCTTTATTCCTATTTATTGTTTGAGGCTCACTTAACATTTTCAAAACAGTTTGGTTATTCATTATTATTCTCCTTTTTATTTAAAACCTCCATTACTTTATAATAAAGAATAATAGTAGATGCAATAATGCATACTATATTAGCAATAATAATTGGTAAATCTTTTAAAAGAAGTCCATATATTTCCCATGCAATGACCGAAGTTACAAAAATTATATACATTGACAATGATAAACTCTTTGTGTCTTTTGTCCTAATAACATATAATGCCTGTGGTAAAAAAGCAATTGTACTTGTTACCGTAGCTATCAAACCAATAAATACTGTAAAATATTCCATTTTTTCTCCTAAAATTAATTATACTTAATCACTTTGTTTTGCTCAGCCGATTCAATTATATCTTCAATTAAGTTAAATGTAAATTTAAGTGATTCGTGATCAATTACTGTCTCTATTGATTTTGATCGTATGGCATTATACATACTAGTATATATTTCAATTGGATCACCTTGCTCAAAATTAACTTTTTCTTTTAAAACTTCTGAATTATCATCTCTTGGTGCCATTGTTTTTGTAAAACCATTAGCAGCTTTAATTGGTTTTATATCTATTTTCTCATTTGAAATAATACTTATTTTTTCTCCTAACTCATCCCATGGGTTCTTAAATTGTCCAAGTGTTGCGGTACCGTTGGTTCCGCAAATATACCATCTTGGGAATTCTATAAAATTGCATGTTGCTACCTCAGCTAAAGCTGTGGCACCATTTTTGAAACGAAAATGAACTCTAAAACCATCATCAACATCATCGTTTGTAATGTTTGTAAATTCTGCATAAATACTATCCAATTCAAAATCATTTAACATAGTGAATTGATCAATAAGATGAATTCCCCAATCAAGCAACATTCCACCACCATGCTTTTTTTCCCCTCTCCAGTCTCCTGGAATTCCACGAGAACCGTATACTTTCGACTCAAAATGAAAAACTTTTCCTATTTCATTTGATTCAATAATTTTTTTTGCTGTTAAAAAGTCTCTATCATATCTCCTATTTTGATTAACTGCAAATGTAACATTATTTTTTTTTGAACACATTATCATTTCTTCTAACTCTTTAACATTTAACGCTGCTGGTTTTTCGCATAAAACCGCTTTTTTATTTTCCATCATTTTTATTGCAATAGGGTGATGAGTATCGTTTGGAGTTGCAATTAACACCAAATCTATTTCAGAATCTGACGCAACTTCATCTAAGCTTTTGTAACAGTACAACCCTTTTTCTTTTGCCTTATTTTGCACTGTCACCGAAATATCATATATTCCTTTAATATCAAAATTACTACGTGGTATATAATTATCTAAATGTGCATTCCCCATTCCACCAAATCCAACAATTACTATTTTCATTTTGTCCTTTCATATTGTATATCAAATAATGCTCATTTTTAAAAATAGATAGGTTTATTACTTTTAGATGACTCGTAGATTGCTTCCAAAATTTCTGTTACAACCAATGCTTGTTCAGGAGTTACAACAAGCTCTTCATCATTTAAAATAGCATTTGCAAAGAGTCTTGCTTCAATACATTCCTCTTTTACACTTCCCCCTTCAAAAAAGGGAATCTCATTTGATTCTAGATCAATTTTTATATTTCTTAATTTACCATTATGGGCATCATTGTAAGTTAATCCATCTATCATATCAACCCCAGCTTTTGTTCCGTGCAAGGTACATTGAGCTTCCCTAATATCTCTTGTATTTAAAGCCCATGAACTTTCGAGAATAATCGTTGTCCCATTCTTCATTTTTATATATCCAAAAGCACTATCCTCAACATTTATTTCTTTCGGATTCCATTCACCAAACATATTTCCATCTGGATTATCACTCATTTTTTTATAGACACTTCCAACTACATATTCTGGTTCATAATTATTCATGGTCCACAGTGTCAGATCTAAAGCATGTGTTCCAATATCAATAAGTGGTCCTCCACCTTGTTTTTCAATATCTGTAAAAACACCCCACGTTGGAACTGCTTTGCGTCGCAACGCATGAGCTTTTGCATAATATATTTCTCCTAATTCATTGTTTTCGCATGTTTTTTTCAAATAGAGTGAATCCTGTCTATATCGATTTTGATATGCAATTGTCAACAACCTTCCTGTTTCATGTGCAGTTTTAACCATTTTTTTTGCTTCTACTGAATTTATCGCCATTGGTTTTTCACACATAACATGTTTACCCGCATTCATTGCATCCACAGAAATGAAACTATGTGAAATATTAGGCGTTAGTACTAAGACGGCATCAATTTCTTCTACTTCCAATAGTTTTTTATAATCTGTAAATGCATATTCAGTATTAATACCAAAGTGCTTTGCCGATTCAAGTGCACGTTCTTTAATTACATCACAAACTGCAATTACTTCTACAATATCATGCATATCGTTCAGTGCACTATAGTGTTTTGATGTAGCTATACCACCACAACCAATCATTCCATATTTTAATTTTTTCATAAAACTCCTTATATTTATATTCGGTTAAATTTTAATAACTCCTGCGTTTTATATATTCTGTGTTTTGGTTCAATTTTTTCAATTTCCTTTTTATTGGCATTATTATGAATATATTCAAGGTCTGCATTTTTAAAAATTCAATATTCAAACTGTTTTAATTCTGTATTTTCTAAAACCACCACGCTTCATTAGCATCCTCACGGATTATAATTTCATCTAAAAACATAATAGCTTTTTCTAAGCCTTCATTTGTACTCATAGAAGAATCCTCATGTTCTATGCTTATTGCCCCTTTATACCCTATGTCCTTTAGTCTACTTATCATTTTTTTCCATTCAACTAAATCATGACCATAGCCCACCGTTTTAAATTGCCAACTTCTTTCCAATGTTTCACCATAATTTGCTGTATCAAGCACACCATTTTTCCTAATATTTTCTTCATCTAAGTATGTGTCTTTTGCATGAAAATGAAACAAACAATCTTTCAATTCTCGTATTGCAACAATTGGATCTATTTGCTGCCAATATAAATGCGATGGATCAAAATTTACTCCCAATCTTTCGCAACCAACTAATTCTCTAAGTTTTTTCATTGAGTGCGGATTATATACACAAAATCCAGGATGCATCTCAAAAGCAACTTTTATATCGCATTCCTCCAATAGAGGAACAACACTTTTCCAATACGGAACTAGAACCTTATTCCACTGATAATTTAATACATCGGTATATTCTTCAGGCCAGCTGCAAGTTACCCAATTAGGGGTTTTATCACTAGGTCCACCACCAGGACACCCACTAAAAGTGACTACTGTTTTTACTCCTAATTGTTTTGCTAAGTTGCACGCATCAACAAAATCTAAATGTGACTTTTGAGCTAGTTCCTTATTAGGAGATACTGGGTTTCCATGACAGCTTAACGCTGCAATTTCCATATTATATTTATCGAACAATTCTTTTATTTCTTTTATTTTTTTTGGATTATCAAGATAATCTTTAGGATTCAATTGTTTTTTACCAGGATATCCTCCTACACCCATCTCCATTGCTTCAACTCCTAGATTTGATAGATACTTTAGTGATTCTTCAAGTTCCATATCTCCCATAACCGGGTTAAATACTGCAAGTTTCATTTTCTCCTCCATTATAGTATAAATTCATTTAATTTTTTAAATGTAAAGCTAACTCCATTTATTATTTTTTCTTTTTTGATATTTAAAGAATGTGGTTCTATCGAAACATACCCATTATAATTTTCAATGTTTAAAATTCCAAATATAGAGTTCCAATCTATTTGATCCATAAAGGCTGGTGGATCATCATAACGTGTATTATTTATTTTCATGCCGCCCTTCACATGAAAATGTCCTATATCTGAAATTCGATTTTCCAATTCCTCTAAATAATTTTGATTTCTATAAAATGCGTGTGAAGGATCATATTTTATTTTTAACTTTGGAACTTCGTTTATAATTTGTGTCCATTTGCTTTCATTAAGAATATAATTATTCCAATCACAATTGTAAATACATACTGTAACACCTACATTTTCAGCATAATTAACAAGTTCTGAAAGATATCTAATTGCCAATTTGTTGTTTTCTTCTTCATTTAATATTTCGTCTCTATTTACTCCTGTTATAAATATTGTTGTTCCAAGTTGCATACAAATATTTATTAACTGTTTATCTACTTCTATTTGCTTTTCATTTATTTTACCATTTATGATTTTTAGACTTCCCCACTGTCCAAGTGATGCAATTTTAACATTTTCTTTTTTTAATTTTTCTTCAATTGTTTTTATATTTTTTATAAAATAAGTAGGGTCTTCATTTAATGTTATCTCGAAATTTGTAATTCCTATAGATATATATTCCTCTATATAAGTTAGTTTATCATCTACAATTATGCTAATTTCCATATTTTCTCCTTGCTTCATCAAGTTGATTAAAAGATGTAGTTATATCCTCTATTTGTTCATTCAAAACTTCTGAATTATACTCTTGCTCAACAATTAGCCATTCAATTTTGGTTTTTGTGACACATTTTATTAATTTTTCTAAGTTTAAATTTCCTTTACCTACTGCACAATCAACGAGATTAAAATCGTCCGCATTATTAATTAGCATTATATCCTTAATGTGTAGTAAATTTGAGGAAAAGTTACTTAAAATTATGTTATATGGGTCTAATCCCCCTCTTATCAACCAGTGTGTATCATATTCTAATTTAATTCCCGAACGACCTATGTGATTAAGTATATAATCACCGTCCATTTTTATGCATTCGCAATCATGATTATGATAATACAACTCAATTTTATTTAATGTACATATATTTTGAATTTCAAGTAGTCTTTGAATTGTTGAGTTCATATCAGTTTTTGACTTAGTAATATCAAAGGAAATTGGTACAACAATATATTTAATACCTAGTTTTAAGTACATATTTAATATGTCATTCAGTTTTGAGTCTAGATTTTCATAATTACAATGTGCTGCTATTATAGGAATATTATATTTATCTAATAAACTTACAATACGATTAAATTCATTTAGGTCATCTATATTATATAGTTCAACTCCTTCGTAGCCAATTTTTTTTATATTTAAAATTAACTTTTCTGCAGTTTCTTTTTGCTCAAGTGCCTTATGCACACTCCATAGTTGTAATCCTATTTTTAGTTTTCTCATTATTTAACTGCCCCCGAATTTTCTCCATAATTTATTTTATCGTGAAAAAAAGCATAAAATATTATTATAGGAACAGCCGCGAGGATCAAGCCAGCGTAAAGCAACTCAAATTTGTTTCCAAACACCTTTGAAAGTGTAATCATTTCTGCTGTTAGTGTTTTTTTATCTGGATTTTGTAATAATATCATTGCATAGTACATTTCGTTCCAATAACCTATAAAATTCATAATTGATAAAGTGACTACAGCAGGTTTAATATATGGAAGTACAATTGATCTATATACTTTAAACATACTAGCACCTTCTATTTTTGCTGCTTCTAACAACTGAATTGGTAATGATTTTACTTGTGCACCTATAAAGAAAATTGCGAAAGGCATCCCGCTCCCTACATAATAAAGTATAAGTCCTAAACGAGTATCAAGTAATCCTATATTTGCAATTACTTGGTATACTGGTACTATTAATACTTGACCTGGCATTAAAAGTCCAATAAAAAAAATTGCAGTAATATATTTATTAAATCCAAAATTTATTTTATGTAATGCAAATGCTGCCATTGTTGAAAATGTTATACAAAGTAAAAGACTTGAAATTGAGACAATTAATGAATTCTTATATAACTTTAAAAAATTATATTTTTGTGCAATAAATACATAGTTTTCTATGGTAAAATTACCAATAGACTTGTCTCCATTTCCACTAAAACTTAATAATATAACATAAAGTAATGGAATTATTAATGAAAGTGCTGTTACAATCAAGAATATATATATAATTGGACTATGCTTTCTCATAATTCTCCCTCAGATACCTTTGTAAGTCTCGACTGTAATATTCCAAGACCAAGTAACATAAAAAATAATACAACAGCAATCGCAGATGAATACCCAAATCGATGTGTTTCAAATGCACTTGTATACAATAGGTACTCAAGTGTAGTTGTGCTATAACCAGGGCCTCCTGATGTCATTAAGAAAATACTACCAAACAATCCTGCAAAAACAGCGATGGTATTTAATAGCAAAACTACCGAAAACATTGGTCTTAGTAATGGTAGCTCAATTTTAAATAAACGCTGCCCCCAATTTGCACCGTCCATAATTGCAGCTTCATATACTGAATCAGAAAAGTTTGCTAGTGCACTTAAAAACATTAAAGCCGCTCCACCAAATCCAACCCAATTTATGTATATTACAATCAGTACTATTGCGATATTAGAGTTTGCCCAAAATTCAATAGGGGGAATACCCACTAATGAAAGTACTTCATTTACAGGGCCATCATAAAAAAACATAGTTCTAAAAATTGTTGACATTATTGTTACCGATAAAATTCCTGGAAAATAAAAAGCAGACTTAAAAAATTTCCAACCCTTTACTTTTTCAAATAAAAGTATTGCAATAACTAATGGAAATAATGTCCATAGTGGTACTGCTACCACAAGAAACTTTAAGTTATTTAGAAATGCAACCCAAAATTCTTTAGAATTAAATAATTCAGTAAAATTTCCTAAACCTACAAATGTCATTGGACCACCTGGAGCAAAATCAAAAACACTATAGTAAAATATATATAACACTGGTATAATTGTAAAAAGTAAGAAAAGTATAAATGCAGGAAGTGTAAATATTATTCCAAACACTCTTTCTCTTGGTGATGATTTCATATTTCCTCCTAAACATATATTGATAAACGAAACCTATAGGTTTCGTTATCAATTAAATATGTTACGCGTTAGATTTTTCATTTATTGTTTGTAACTCGCTAGTAAATTCTTCCATTGATATGTCACCTTTCATTGCAAGACCCGCTTTTTTATAAAAGTCTTGTGAGGCTTCACCTGAAATAGCCGAATCAATCATCATTCCAGATTTTTCGCTCCACGAATTCATTAAATCTATAACTTTACTTGATTCTTCATCTAATAAAATAGCATTTTCTGCTTCTGCATATTCTGGTGATGCAAATGACTTAATTAATTCTACTGATGCTTCTGGATTAGTCGAATAGTTTGTAACCGCTACATTCATACCTGGTTGAGAGGCAACGTAATCAGCGTAAGGAGCATCATCGGAAATTGCTGGCATTGGAACAACTCCATATTCATCTTCCATTTCAGTTTCAAACCCTGATACTGCCCAAGTTCCTTCAACTAAGAATCCACATTCTCCATTTTTGAAATCAAGCGAAGAATCACTTTGTGTAGAGCTTAACCAATCAGGGTTAGTGTAACCTAAATCGTAAACTTGTTTCCAAGATTCTAGTGCATTTACCATTTCTGGATTATTAATACTTGTTGAACCACTATATAATTCGGCAAGTCCTTCTGGTCCGACTTGGTCCAAGTATAACTCTGAAGTTGTGAATATTGATGTCACACCATCTGCTTCACCAGAGCAAATTGGCGTTACACCTTTATCAACTAAAGTATTACTAACTTCTAGTAAATCATCCATTGTTTGAATGCTGGTTGGATCTATATTGTTCTCATCCATTATTTTTTGGTTATAAAATAATCCAGTTGTCGAAAAACCTAATGGTAGTGAAACCAAAGCTTCCTCTGGGTCAAAATTAATGTGTGACATACTTGAAACATCATACGTTTTCAAGTCTGTATCTGAAAGATATGAATTTAAGTCCAGTAAATATTCTGAATATCCCAATGTTGTTGATCCTGCCCACATTGCTACAATATCTGGACCTTCTCCAGCTTGATTTGCTGCTGCAAATGCTTGATTGAATGCTTCCATATCTTGATTAACAACCACAACATCATATTGTGGGTTTTCTTTTTCAAAATCTGCAATTACTTTATTAAACGGCATTTCTTCATCTGCAACTGTTGCATTCGGATCTGAGGAATTTAATCCAGCATTCCAAATAGTTATCGTTTCTACTTCACCACTTGAACTACATCCTGCAAGTATAAATACAAATGCTACAATACTTAAAATAATTTTTTTCATTATTTCTCCCTTAAACTTTTTTTAATAATAAAATTGATGCTGTTTGTTGCTTATTTTTAACGGTGAGTTGATCACCATTAAGTACATAATTTATATCTATTTCATTTTTCACTTCCAATTTTTTATATTTTAGCCCCAGTTTTTTTAAATCTATTTCTTGTTTATATTCTGACATTTCTAAACCATAACAATAAATTAATATTTCGTTATTATTTTCATAAATATAGTAAGGATTTCTGTTACCTTGGAAATTTTTTATTGTCAAATTATCAGGGCAAAAAAGTTTTGACTTTACTATTTTCTGAATATACTTTTTGTGAATATTTATCTCATTTGAAATTAACAATAAATCATTTTCGTTATAATCAATAAGTGGATGGGAAATGCCAAATGCATGATGAGATACTGTTCTTATAGTATATTTTTTTATTTCTTTTGTTAAATTTAAATTATTGAAATCAAATTGTGGAATTGCATAACGTCCCTTAAAAATTGCATGAGACCAGCTAAAATGAAAAATTCTTTCTGGTGGTAGAAAATTTCTAAATCCTTGATAACATTGATGGGAATGTTCTGAGTAATCCGGATCAGACATAAAACATACATCCATATTTTCAAGTAACGCCATATCAGCACGAAGTCCACCTGAACTACAGTTTTCAAGTAGTATACTTGGATATTTTTCTTTAACTTTTTTTAACACCTTATACAATCCCTTATAGTGAGCATATAGTCCATCATTTGGTCCATGATCATGATTTGCACAATTGCAACCTTTTTTAGGGTCAAGATTGAAATCCAACTTTATATATTCTGCACCAAAGTCTTCAATTAACATTTTAAATTGCTCAAATGCCCAATTTTGATTTTTTTCTGCACCAAGGCATATGTATTCAAGGCTATTAGTTCCGTTCATTGCAATCAACCAAGGCTTGTCTGTATAAATAGAAGATTCAGAGCCTAATCCTTCAATTTCAATCCAAATTCCAAATTTCATACCCTTGTTTTTAACAAAATCCGATAAACTCTTTATTCCAGAAGGAAATCGCTGTTTATTGTACAAATGCCAATCTCCACGAATTAGTTCCCAAAATTTACTTTTATCTCCAAACCATCCGGCATCCAGCATAGCATATTCAAATCCAAGTTTTGATGCAATCTCTACATTTGATTTAAATATATCTTCATTAATTGCTATATCTTCATATGACCACCAATGATTCCATACTACAGGAGGTAGAAATTTATTTTTGTTGTAGATAACTTCTCGTACAAAGGTATGTAAATTTTGACTTGCAACATTTAACGACTTTTGTGCTATCGTATATACAACATCAAATCCCTGAAATCTTTCTCCAGGCTCGAGTATACTTGTAAAACCAGTTTCTAATAATACTTGAATTTTCAATTTTTTATCTCTTTTAAAGTTCACTTTAAAATTACCGCTCCAAGCAATATGAAAAAGAGAAACTAAATTATCATGAACCACATAAAAGTTTGGGTTTGAATGCTTAGCATTTCTTCCCATATTTGAATCGAAATAAAATTCTTTATTATCATTATCTAGATCTACACAACGTGGAGAAAATTCATCCCCCCAATCACTATGATAGTAGTGTATTTGTACATTTTTGTTGATATCTAACTCAAGATCAAGCATTTTAGGCTCATTAATTTCGATTACGTGCTTAGTAATATTTACTATGTCGCAACTACTTACAAAAACTTCGTTATAGTTTGTTATAATCATTTTCACTCCTCTCAATTTTTAATGTAATATAACCTTTACTTTTTATTACATCATTTTTAGTCAAAAGTCGATCGATTAAATTTACTTGATCGTATTTCATTAATGCTTCTGAAAGTTTCAAAGGATATTCTGACGGATTAAATAATCTAATATAAATATTTTTTTTGTCGTCGCGAATCATAGAGCAACATGCATCGATTTCATTGCTGAATAGTGAAAGTATACATGGAATTTTTTGTTTGAAACTATCCAAATAAAATCGATCTAACCTATTTTCGAAATAATCAAGTTTCTGTAAATGATAATAATTGGTTCTAACATAAAGTTTCTCACTAGCATCAAATGTGTTCATGTTTTTTATTAATTTGAATTCAAACTCAAGTTTAGTTAGTAGCTGAGAATTAGGTGTTTCAATAATTTTATTATTTATTCCTGATGCTCTTCCTGGACGATTATTTAAATTTCCTTTGCCTAAAAAACCAACTGATCTAAATAATGTTATTTTCATTTCGTTCTTAGAAAATGAAAGTTCTTTACACCCAATTGAAATAAAATCGTATTTATCTTTTAGCGTCCTAACCGAAAAATGACGTTCAAAATTGAATATATTAGTTGGACGTTCAGCATAACCTTTTTCCTTCCATTTTTCCAAATGTTCAAAATCGTTTTCTACTTTCTGCATTGAAAAACCATTCCCTGTCTCAATTTCATTTATGAAGCTAGGTTTTAGTAATAATCGTAATCTGTGATTTCTATTAGTATTTTCAACTTCTATATTTAAACTTACAGCTTGATCATTTACTAGTTCTAACTTAATTTTTATTGGGTACGCATCAATATTCCTAATATGATTATTTTTACTATTAATAATTGTCTCTACTTCTAAGTGACTTACATAACCGTTATTCTCACATTGCAACACTTTATAATTGCTATTTATAAGCTTTGAATTTTCAACATAATCAAAATCATAAGTATCACCATTATCAAGGTCATCTATAAATTGAATTTCAAATTTTTCCGTATTTTCTTTATCAATTATAAATAATTTTTCATTTTTTACTTTTATTTCAAAAAATTTATTTTCAATCTTGTCTTTTAAATCGACTACTTCAACTAATTTGCTTTGCCTAAAATCAACTAGTAAACTGTCATAACCAAGTCCAAGTACCTTGTGGTCAATATCAATAGTAAATTTGTAGTAATTAATTTCTTGGATTTCTTTTTGAACTCCATTATCCATTTCTAATTTTGTTCCCGCTTTAACTAGTTCAATACTTCTTAAATGATATTCAACACTTTTACCAGCTTTGGTTGTAATATTTATCGCTTTTTGTTTACCGTAAACAACAATATTTTCAAACTTTGATACAGATTTGTGTTTTGTATTAAACAAAATTAATAATTCTTTATCACTCTCATTCTCGATTGATAAGGCTATTGTTTTCTTTATTAGATTGATTAATGCGTCAATTGTACGAATAATTTGATTTAAACGTTCCTTTATTGCACTATTAGTCTCATCGGAATTGCAGCATCCAATTGAATCATGCGCCTGACAATTAAATAAGTCTTTCCAAATTGCATCAATTTGTGGTTGTAAACTAATTGTAGAAAATTGATGATATATCACTGCTAATGGTTGTAACTGATTGAGCAAGAGATAGTCTACTTTATCTGCCAAATATTTAATATCATAGCGACTGCTTCCGATAGTTCTATGAACTCTAGATCTTTCTGTTGCACGTAAGTCACTTTTGGTTATCAGATTATTTTTATAAGTAACAGATTTTACAAACGTTTCAAAATCAGAAGATATAAATTTATACGATGGTAATTTCTCATTTAGATACTCAACAAATTCGATAAATTTACTATTGATTGATGTTTGATCCCATCCACAAGGAATTAGTAGATTATTCTCATCAGGATCTAATTTTTCTAGTTCTTGCAGAGCGGGTATAGCACGCTTGTTTATAAAATCATCTGTAAGTTCGTAATTACCAAATACTGCATACCCTTGAACCATGTTATGTGTATTAATACTATTCCCATCCGGAGACTCCCAATTGAAATTTAAAAAACCACAATGCTGATCAGAATAGAGTCCACGTTGTATCATTGCATAATCAATATCTAAATTTTTAAATATACTTGGCATATAATTGCTTTGTCCAAACGCATCTGGGATATAACCTACGTTCATAGAATGTCCATATTCTCTTGCACTTTTTATTCCATAACGTAGATTACTTATTATTGACTCCTTACTAACCAAAAGAGTATCTGATTGCGTATACCACGGACCAATAAATAATTTTTTTTCTTTTATTAGTTGGATTAATTCAGTAGATTCATATTTTGAGAAAAATTCATCAATTAAGACTGATTGTGCGTCAAAACAATATGTTATGTTTTGATTCGAAAGTGTTGCAATTACTTTACTCAATTCATTAAATAAAAGTACATTTGAGTCTTCTCTGGTGAAGTACCACTCCCGATCCCAATGTGTGTGTTGTACTAAATGTATTGTTTTCATTCTGTTTCCCGCCCATATATGATTTTTATTAGTATATAGTTAAGTACTGCAATTAAAGTTATCCCGATCATAAGACCAATAATATATGCATAAACGTTATCAATAAATATCCAGCCCCAAAAAGCTGGAATTGGATAATAAGCAGTTGCACCCAATATGTTTGCTACAAAAACGCCAACTAAGGTTCCAAATATATTTACTGGCCAAATAATTTTGCGATAGTCTTTCAAAAAGGGCTTAACTCCTTCACTTATAGCTAGCATTCCTCTAAAAAATAACTTAAATGAATTATCATATACATTTCCATTAAACAGTTCATTTTTATAATCAAAGAATTTTAATAAAGCAACACCAATTGGGGGGATAACTATTGCAAGATTACACGCTGTCATTGGTAAAATTTCACCAAAAGCAAGTCCTATTGCAAATAAGTTGGTCATTTTATTGATACGACCACCATAGTCAAAACATATTCCAATAACAACTCCAGTTGTTAGTATAATCCGTATTATTGTTAAAGAAATTATTGGAACACTTGAATATAAAAGTGCAAACAATTCAATAAAATTTTTTACTACAAAATTATAAAATAACAGAATACTACAAATAATCAACATCGGATTAATCAAATGAACTCTAATCGGCAAAATTACTTCGGGTGTTTTTAGTTTGTTATGCAGTGTTTTTTCTAGTTTTGAAAAAATAAATACCATAATTACTGCTAAAAAAACATGCGGTGGCTCACTTATATTCATTAACATCGGAGTACATAAAAAACCAATTAACAATCCCGCTGGATTAAATCTCTTATCTGTCAAATTACTTCCTAAATCGGCGCAGAAAATTGGTATAGATATATATAACAACGTATTAAATAAAGACTGATAATCCGAAAAAATTGAGATATATTCACATAGTTCGATACCAATTATTGCAAGTAATAATAGTGGAATAATCCTGCTAAAAGATGTCAGTAGTGTATCTATAATAGTATCTGTTTTTTTTTCTTCGTTAGGATTTTTCAATATTTCCTTCGCTTTTAAAACTTCATCTAATAATTTTTTACTATTTTCAATTGGGGCCGAAACATTTGTTTTTAATACTGGTAGTTCTATAAACCTTTCAATACCCTTAACTTTTACGTCCGCAGCAATAATTATTCCATCTGCTCTTTTTATAGCTTTCTCTGGTATTTGTTTCTCAATTCCATTTGCTCCTTGACGTTCTACAAATATTTCAACACCTTCTTCTGCTGCAGCCTTTTCAAGCGCATTTGCAGCAATATAAGTATGAGCAATTCCTGTTGTACATGCTGTAATTGCCAAAATTGTATTTTTGCTAATGGCTTCTTTTGGTTTAAATTCTTGATTATAACTGAATATTTCAGTAATTTCCTCTTTTTGTTTACTCATTACTATTTTTTTAACAATGGTGTTACTTAGTAAAATTCTCGATAATTCACTCATCATGTTAAGATGGTTATTATCGCTACCTACTGGTGTCAATAGAAATATTACTAATCGAGCAGTTCGTCCATCATTATATACAATTCCGTCTTTTGAAGTTACTAAGATAAGTGTTGACTCTTTCACATCTTTGCATGATGCATGGGGTATTCCAACTTCATTCTCGAATAGAGTAGATGAAATTTTCTCTCTATTTTTCAGTTCAAATATTACATTTGATGCACTTCCAATTAGCTGACTATTTTCTAAATTTGTACATACTTCATAAAATAAATCATTTAACTTTGTTTTTGGATAATTTAAATACATTTCCTTAAAACTTACCATACGTACTCCTTACAGTCTTAAATATTTCATTATTACTTCGACAGCTTTCTAGTTGATTAATGAAATCGCTATTTTCTTTTAGTTTAAAAATACTCGTCATTAAAACTTCAGCATTATATTGTTCTTTCAAACTTATTAACGGAATAATAATTGTGTTTATGGAATATTTTCCCCAATTGATTTTTGCTTTATTAACAACAAATACAACTCCAGTTTTAATTACGTAACTTGGCTTCCCATGTGGAATTGCAAATAATTTATTATCAGTACTCGAAATTTTTTCTCTCGTTATTAGCGATGACTTATACTCTGATCTAACGTAACCGTTTTTTTCTAGTTCGGTACATAAAAACTCAATTAATTTATCTTTGTTTTTGTAACTGGTGTAAAAACACAAATTTTCACGACACAAAATCTTCAAATCAGTTGTATTTCGATTATTTATTGCCTCTTGAATTAAGAAATTACTAATTTTATTTAAATCATTATAACTTATTAAGGGAGTTATATTTATTACGGGCACTTTTATTTGATTAAGGTATGTAGTTGAAACTATTAAGTCGTACTTTTTTATGTCAATTGAATAATATTCAAACATTGTTATAATTTCTATGGATTTAATATTATTAAACTGTTTTAGTAGTTTAGACTTAATAAGTTGTGGAGAACCCTGTCCACTTGAAGAGACAATTCCAATTCTAATTTTTTTTATCTTATCAAATGCATAACGCTCAATACTTGCTTGTAGATGTAAAGCTATTTGTGCTACCTCATCATCTGCAATACATTTTACATCATACTTTTTCTGCAATTCAACTATTATTATTTTTGCGATATTAAATGCTAATTCATAATCATTTTTTATTTGTGAAGTATATGGCGATATTGTAGTTATTTCATTAACTAACCTATTTATGGCCGGTTCCATATGATTTTCTAATCCTTCAATTAATTCTTTGTCATTTAACAGGTCGTAGTTAACTAAATAGTTTGAATTTTTAAGTCCTGCCTTTATTAAGTTAAGTAATTCGAAAGATTTTTCATGGTCTTTCGCTTCATTTACAATAATTGATGAATGATTTGCGACTATATATGATATGTATTTTGTCTCGTTTACATCTAAAAAAATATCATAACATGCATTTGCTAACTGCTGATAGAATTTAACAATGTTATCTAATTGATGTACTCTGGTATAATGTATTCTTACGCGGTCATACTCATTTATTGAAATTCCTTTCTTAATTCTAAGACATATAATTGTAAAATATATATGTAACTCGACAAGGCTCTGGTCTGAAAATTTAATATTCAATTCAGAAAAAAGCAGATTTTGTTGTTTTTCGATTTCATACAAATGCTCATTCAAAAAGAATGATGAGTTTATGTTGTTTTTCTCTTCTTTTAAAAATTTGATTAAGTCACTTACGTATGTATCCTGTATTGCATTATCAAATAATAATTTCCTAATACTTATCTCCTTTCCGGTAAGCATTAATATTTTTTCTCTTGAGGCAACTTCAATATTAAATCGTTTTAGATAGTCAGTTAAAAATAGTATATTTTTACTAATTGATGATCTAGACATAAAATTTTTTTTTGCTAATTCTTCTATCGTAACACATTCAAATGCTATCATATACAAAATAATCTTTTGCGTACCATCTAATTCTACCAAACTGTTTAGACTGTTTCTAACCTCTTCTTGTAATTCAAATCTTTTATGATCATCACATTCTAACCAAATTCCTTTACCTTGTTTTCTGATTAATAAAATATTTTTTTTCTTTAATACAAGTTCTAATTCATCAAGCTCTTTAATTATTGTTTTTGTGGATTTCCCGACTTCTTCTTGTAAATCGGCTACACTTATTTCTGATTTTTCTAATAATGTATTTAAATACACAATATATTTTCTTTTAATATGCATAGCTCCCCTTTAAAAAAGATTATAACATCTTGTGTTAATGTTTACATTTCTATTGCTACAATACTAATTGTAGTTTCTAAAATTTATTTTATTTTATATAGTGTTTTAGATAAGTTTTTGTAAAAAAAAAGAATATGCCTACATGAAGATCAACTTCATATTTCATATGTCTTTTTTATTTATAATTACATGAAAAGTTTTTTATTTTAAAAATCAATTAATTCCCTGTTCTACTAGAGCTTCCTCTTCTAAATACTTGTTATCTAGTACTTTCACAAATGGAAAGTATATTATAAATGCAACAATCAAATTTATAGCTTGTAAAATTACACCTGGTAGTCCTGTTGTCAAAAATCCACTAATAAAAATCGGAGTTGTCCACGGAATAGATACACCATTTGTTGGAGGAACGAATCCTAATTTCATAGCAAAATACGTTATTATACAAAGTACTATTGGTGTGATTATAAAGGGAATTGCCATAATAGGATTTAAAACTATTGGCAAACCAAATATTATTGGTTCATTAATATTAAAAAGAGCTGCTGGAGCTGATATTTTTGCTACAGATCGTAATGTCTTTGATTTTGCCCCAACAAATATTGCAAGTAAAAATGATAATGTAAATCCAGTACCTCCGGCAATTAGGAACACATCTCTAAACTGCTGTGAAATTATGTTAACTGGTTCTAAGCCAGCTTGAGTAGCGGTCAAATTTTCCGCCGACAATACTTGCCATACTGGTCCCATAACAGATGATACTATTGAATCTCCATGAAGTCCAAAGAACCAGAATGTACTAATTAAAAACTCTGATACAATTTGCGCTGTTAATGTGTTTCCTAAAGCTAATAATGGTTTTTGTAAAATTGTGTTTATAAAGTCTACAAATGTTTGGTACGATGTCATTTCAAATCCGATCTTTACAATTAGCCAAAAAACTAAAATTGTAAAAGCAGGAATTAAAGCCGAAAATGATTTAAAGACCTCAGGAGGTACATTTTCCGGCAATTTTATTGTGACTTTTTTCTTATCTAAGAAATCAAACATCACTACTGATGTAATTCCCACAATTATTGCAACAAACATAGATGTTGCGTCAAAATAATGTAATGCAAATGCCCCTCCTACAGTAGTTCCATCCTCTAATATAATTGAACTAGGAACTAACAGTACAAATGATACTACTGGTAGCAACATCGCACTATGACCTAGTTTTAATTTTTCAGACATTGTTACACCTATCATTATAACTATTAATAATGCCATTAAATTATAGGTTACATCAAATACATAATACAACTTCCCAACATTATCTGCTCCAATAATATTCCCTAACATTTCCTCGTAATTAGGAATCGGAAAACTCGCTATAAGCAAAAATGTTGAACCTATAATTAAAAACGGCATTAACGCTATAAAACTTACTCGTATTGCATCCAAGTATTTGTTTGATTGTATTACATTAGCAACTGGTAATAAGTACTTTTCAATAACTTTCACTAATTTATTCATATTTCTCCTAAATTTTATTTTTCTACATCAGCTGTTATCAGGAATGTTACATTTTTAAATTGTTTAAGATAAACTGCAGGAATATCTTGATCATTTGATTCCTGAATAATTTTCCAAATATTCCTTTTATTGGGGGTATTTAATATTACAATTACATTTTTTGCTTTAACCAAATAATTTAATGAGAAGGTGATCCCATATTCTATTTCCACATTTTTTGTAAAATACTTTTCATTTGCCACTTTTTTCGTAATTGGATCTAACTTAGTTTTTATTATCGGTTTATTAGAAATATTAGTATGCTCATTTAATCCAATATGTCCATTTAACCCAACTCCTAAAATTGCTAAATCCATTTGAATTTTATCTGTGATTGGTTTTAAGCGCTCGTATTCTTGTTCATAACTGTTTGCACCGTCAAAAGTAATTAAGTTATAATCTCCATTAATTTTTGAAGTAAAATCAGTTTTTAACATTTGGTGGCAGGAACCTATTGTTTTTTTTGATACCCCAATCCATTCATCTAGTGCATAATAATTAATATTACTATGATCTACTTCTTTGCTAATTCTTTTGTATAAATGTTTAGGCGTACTACCTGACGGAATAATAATTTCTTTGGCTTCATTTGATACAAAGTAGTTATCAATTATATATTCGGTTAATTCCACATTGTCCTTAAATTTAATTACTTTCATTTTCTAGCTCCTCAATGGTTTTTGAAAACTTTGGTAAATACTGTTTATGGGCGATGAACAATTCATTGATTGATTTAACTACATTGTTATCATTTGTAGATAATGGGTTAAAAACGCCAAGCTTGATAACTTTTTCGTAGTTACCTGCTAAAGCAACTGACCCCATCTCCACTTCATATTCTTTCATTTGTCTTACTAGTGCCAATGGCGGGTTAGCTAATTCCCCTACTTCCAATGGAATAGGACCATCTGCTGTTATACGACAATTTATTTCTAACACAAAATCATCATCTAAGTTACTTACTGCTCCATTATTTCGAACATTAATTGTATGAACAGAGTTATCTGCATTATATAATGAGTTAATTAGATTGATTGCTGCTGTTGAATATAATGCACCACCACGTTTCTCAAGTTCCTTTGGCTTTACATCTAATTCTAAATCTTTATACTTGCTAAATAACTCTGCTTCAACTTCTTTTACAATTTCGCCACGACACTTTTCTGAAGTAATTTGCTCTTCTAATAATTGCTCTGTTTTTATATAATATTTTAAGTACGAAGAAGGAATCATTTGTAAACTTGATAATAAATTTGGATTCCATATTTCATTGTTTACATTTGTAAATGCAAGACTATCATCAACTTCCTTGTTCATTTTTTCAATTACATGAGTTAAAATTGAATTATTTTTATATATAACATCAGTAACAAATACCATGTGATTTGAACCTTTAAAAATTACGTCAAGCTCTTCAATTGGTAACTTCATAATTTTTGCAATTGCATTTCTTGTGTTAACTGGACCATTACATAGCCCAATAACTTTTCGATGTTTTGAATAGTTTAAAACAGCTTGTGTAACCATACCAGCTGGATTGGTAAAGTTTAAAAGCCAAGCATCTGGACAAAGTTCAGCCATTTTATCAGCAATTTCAACTATAACAGGTATGGTTCTTAACCCTTTAAACATACCACCTAAACCATTTGTTTCTTGTCCAATTTGATTATATTTGTTTGGAATCTTTTCATCTAATATCCTTGCATCTATCTGTCCTACACGCAATTGGGTCAAAACATAAGCCGAATCTTGTAAAGCTTCATCAATGTTTAAAGTTTTCGATATCTTAATTTTAAGTTCACTTTTCAATACCATTCTTTTTGATAAATTATAAATAATATCTAACTTTTCTTTACCCATTTCAATATCAACTAAAAATATTTCTGAAATTGGTAAAGTTTTATGATTTATTATAATTCCTTCAATTAATTCTGGTGTATAACTGCTACCAGCGCCTACTATTACTATTTTCAATTTTCCTCCTTGTAAACATTTTAAATAAATATCATTAAAAAAGCCATACATCTAGGTGTATGGCTATACTATTTGTTTAACTCATTAATAATTTCTGAAATAATAATATGGATATGTGTCTGTTGTTCATGTAAAAGGGGCAACTCTTTGGTTACATTCACATCATGGCAAAATGCTATGTCACTTAATTTTTGGACTGTCGATGATTTTTTAGTAATTGATATTATTTGGTTGGTTTTATCCTTTACCTGATTTATTAGCATTAAAGCTTCATGCGTTTCCCCTGTTGAAGATATTATAACTAGATTATTATTTTCAATACAGAAGTTAACATTATCCCAGTCACATATCATCACATTGTAACCAAGCATTATCATTTGACGTTGAAAAGCCTGAGCTGATATGTTCGATGCTCCCAGACCAAAGATAATATAACGTTCTCCTTTAGTAAATATCTTCGCATTTTCATGAATGTACTCAAAATCAATGTTTTCTAAATACGCGGATAAAGCGGATACATAATCATTTTTTAAAATTTCATTTAGTTTTAATTTAATAGTCGAGCGAAAATCACTATAGCTTTCAAATCCAAGTTTTTTGGATAGACGATTAATAGTTGTCGTACTTGTAAAGTATTTTTGAGCCAACGAAGTAGCGGTGTTACTGACTATAATATCTAAATCTGTAATTATTTCCATTGTTATTTCAATCTCTATAGGGGATAAATTTTCAGAGTTTAACGCTTGTCTTAATTTATATTCAATATCCACTCCATACCTCCAAATTGATAATATTTTATATTATGACATGTTTCTTCATTTTATTCACAAAATATTTAGTTAAATAGAAGATAGTACATTTATAGTATATATATATTCATATCCCTTTACAACTTATAGTAATTCTAATGTTAATAATGAGGGGATAAGTTGTAGACTAAAAGGAAGGACTCCTCAACAAGTGAGAAGCCGTTCAGTCTAATATTAAATCGTCCAACTTTATGGGTTCAGTGCACAGTGCAGCATAATCTACAAGCAATTTAACTTTCATTTTATGTTCTTTTTATTGCTCATGAATAAAGTGGATTCAGTTTATTCTTGTGGTTCAGCTCTTTTATTTAAAATTCTACGTTATTGGATTCAGTTCACTTTGAATTCTTATTGTTTTTTTAATCTGCCGATATTTCATGTTGCTTATCATTAAACATTTTAATAGCTGTTTCCAGCACTGCTTTACCATTAATTAATC
>JBKEAO010000108.1:0-20088 GCA_047972335.1 Anaerocolumna sp.
AATTATGAAAAAATCTCATCAAACTTTAATTTTTATCACTTCTAGTATATTGTATCTGCTTATACTGTACTTTGCTACAGATTATATAAGGGTACATTACTCTGCACAATATAATTACATTCCTAGTCAAATATTTACTTTTATATGGAGTTTTGTTTTCTCATTCGTTTTATCTATTGATCATATAAAGAAGATAGCTTCAAAAGGAAAATTAAAAGTTAACATCTCATATTTAATTTTCGCTGTATTATTATTAAGTATTTTTATTCCGGTTTCCCCTTTATTTCATTTCTTTTTGATTAATCAACATGAGATCATATATATTCTTTTTGGATATACGCTTATTCACGGATTTTACAAAGAATAAAATATGAATAGGATTTATGACCTTACTAATATACATGAATTGGACCATATTACACAACTATTTATATATGTGTAATATGGTCCTTCTCTATGACTTATTGATTCTAAATATATGATTCTAGATATGTGATTCTAGATAAACGTTACTAGATTTCGTTACCATTTATCTTATTACTTAAGTCCGTCTAATATCTCTTTTAATATTTTGTTAATCATGCCAGGATCAGCTTTGCCTTTCATTTCTTTCATCGTATTACCTACCAAGAAACCTAAGGCTTTTTCTTTACCACCAAGATAATCACTGACGGATGCAGGATTTGCATTTACAACTCTTTCTATGGTTGTTCTTAGAAGCCCCTCATCATTTACCATTAACAAGCCTTTTTCTTTTACATAAGCTACCGGGTCAGAATTGTTTTTAAATACTTCTTCAAATACTTCTTTTGCTACGGTTCTATTTATTTTCCCTTCGTCAATAAGACCAATTAATGCTGCAAGATTTTTTCCTTCAAATTTGATGTTTTCTGGTTCCATCTCTTCTTCCTTAAGAAGTCTCATTGTTTCAACCATTAGCCAATTTGATACTTCTTTTGGTTTACCGCACAAACCAACGGTTTCTTCAAATAGGTCAGCCAATCTCTTAGATCCTGTAATAATTCCTGCATCGTATGCTGGAATATCATATTCAGTTTCATAGCGAAGCATCTTTTCATCTCTGAGTTCAGGCTGGCGTTCTTTTACTTCTTGTAACCACTCATTACTAATGACAATAGGAACAAGATCTGGTTCTGGAAAATACCTGTAGTCCTGTGCATCTTCTTTGGAACGCATTGCAAAACTAGTATCCTTATTGTCATCCCATCGTCTAGTTTCCTGAACCACTACCTTCCCATATTCCAAAAGTTCAATTTGACGCTTTCTTTCCCCTTCAATGGCTCTTGCAATCGCTTTAAAGGAGTTCATGTTTTTCATTTCAGTTCTGGTACCAAATTCTTTTGCTCCCACCTCTCTAATAGAAAGGTTGATATCTGCTCTCAGGGAACCTTCCTGCATCTTACAATCAGATACGCCTAAGTATTGTAATATTAATTTAAGCTTTTCAAGATATGCAATTACTTCATCTGCTGATCTCATATCCGGGTCACTAACAATTTCAATTAATGGTACACCACAACGATTATAATCTACTAAAGTACAATCATCCCAAGGATCATGTATTAACTTCCCAGCATCTTCCTCCATATGGATTTCATGAATCCCGATGGTTTTTTTCATGCCGCCTACTTCTATTTCTAATCCCCCATCATGACAGATTGGTATATATAACTGGGACACCTGATAAGCTTTTGGAAGATCTGGATAAAAGTAATTCTTACGGTCAAATTTATTATACTGATTGATTTCACAACCTGTTGCAAGGCCTGCTGCCATAGCAAACTCAACTACTTGTTTATTTAATACTGGTAAAGTACCTGGCATTCCTGTACACACTGGACAACAATGGGTATTAGGATCTCCTCCAAACTGCGTGGTACATCCACAAAAAATCTTCGTTTTAGTAGCCAATTCCACATGGACTTCCAGACCAATGACAGTTTCATATGATTTCATAAATAGCGCTCTCCTTAACTTCTAAATTTACTGTCTGAAATTTCAATAACTAATTGAAACACCATTATTTTTAGTTCCTGCTTTGTTCAAAGGTATAAGCTGCTCGTATGATATCCTTTTCACCAAAGTGTTTGCCAATAAGCTGAAGACCAATTGGAAGACCATCCTTTGCTATACCACAGGGAAGGCTAATTGCAGGTAGGCCTGTAAGATTTACAGATACTGTATAGATATCTCCCAAATACATCTTCAAAGGATCTGACAAGCTTTCCCCAATCTTTGGAGCTGTTGATGGAGCAGTTGGTCCTAAAATAACATCATATTTTTCAAATGCTTTATCAAAACCTGCTTTTATGGTAGCTTTTACTTTTAATGCCTTATTATAATACGCATCATAATACCCTGAACTAAGTACAAAAGCACCAATCATCATGCGTCGTTTCACTTCATTTCCAAAGCCTTCGCTTCTGGATTTTTTATATAAATCTTGAAGTCCATCAAAACTTTCAGGACGGTATCCATATTTCACACCGTCATAGCGAGAAAGGTTAGAACTTGCTTCTGCGGAAGCAATAACATAGTAAGCAGGAATTGCATAATCTACTGCTTCTAAATCAAATTCTTCCACAATAGCCCCTTTACTTCTTAGAACTTCTGCTGCATCTAGTATACTTTTTTTGATCTCTTCATCAAGTCCACTACCAAGATATCCTTTGGGTATGCCAATTTTCATACCTGCTACATCATTCACTAGCGCTTTAGAATATTCAAATTTCTCTACCTTTAACGTCTTAGCATGATTAACACTGGTTGAATCCCTATGATCATATCCTGAGATTATATCAAGTGCTGCCACACAATCGGCTACGTTTTTACCGATGGGACCAATCTGATCAAGAGAGGAAGCATAAGCTACTAATCCATATCTTGATACAGTACCATAAGTAGGTTTAATCCCTGTAACACCACAAAAGGCACTTGGCTGTCTAATGGAACCACCAGTATCAGACCCTAATGCATAAAAGGCTTCTCCTGCTGCAACTGCTGCTGCAGAACCACCACTTGACCCTCCTGGTACATGACTTGTATTTCTTGGATTCTTTGTAATTTTAAAGTGGGAGGTTTCTGTGGTACTACCCATTGCAAATTCGTCCATATTGGTTTTACCAATAATAACTGCTCCTGCTGCTTCAAGTTTTTCTACTACGGTTGCATTATAAGGTGGTATAAATTTTGATAATATATTTGATGCACAAGTGGTTTTCACACCTTTTGTACATATATTATCTTTTATTGCCACTGGTACACCGGCAAGGGGTGAGTCTGCATATTCACCCTTATCAATTTCTTGTTGTACTAACTCTGCTCTTTTATAAGCTTCTTCTTCCATTACTGTAATATAACAACCATATTCCTCATCTAAACCTTTAATCTTTTCAATCTGCGCTTTCACAGCCTCTACTACTGATATTTCTTTTTTCTTTATCTTTTCGCCAAGCTCGGTGGCGGATAGTGCAGTGATATCCATATATTTAACCTTACCTTTCAGATGCCTGCTATTGATTTGGTCTCAGGCATATTTTCTTATAACCTATTCATTCCCTTACCTTTATTACTCAACGGTCTTTGGCACCATGAAACATCCATCTTTACTTGCAGGGGCATTGGAGAGTAATATATCTCTATTTGGTTCATTGACAACTACATCCTCACGAAAGACATTCTTAATTGGAAACACGTGGGACATAGGTTCTACTTTATCCGTATCCAATTCATTCATGGTTTCCATATAACCTATGATACTTCCTAAATCTTTTTTTGCTTTTTCTTTTTCCTCACTACTTAATTCTAGTTTTGCTAAAGCAGCAACGTAATCTATTGTTTTATCTGTTATCTCCATAATAATACCTTATATATATCACAGCTTACCTGAGATATTGCCACATAATGATTGGTTGAGTGAATATGTGGCTTCCTTTCAAAAATATTTTCATTCAACCTTGATTTATTTACTTACCTTGATTTATCTATTTACCTTGATTTATTTACTTACCTGAATTATGCAGTTCAAAGAAGAGTATTGCAATCCACTTTTCCACTTGTCTAGGTTCATTAAGCTTACATTACCTATTATGGTTCTAATCTTGATACATCCCTAGGAAATAGTGCTGTTTCTCTTACATTTACTTCATCTAACAACTTCATAGTAAGTCGTTCAAGACCAATACCAAGACCACCATGTGGAGGCATTCCGTGTTTTAGCATCAGTAAGAAGTTGGTGAATTCTTCTGGGTCCATTCCTTTTGCTTGTAATTTAGCAACCTGGTCTTCATAGCAATGAATTCTTTGCCCGCCAGTTGTTACCTCCATGCCTTTAAATAATAAGTCAAAACTTAAAGTAAACTTATTATCCGCTGGATCATCCATTGCATAGAATGGTCTCTTCTTGGATGGATAGTGTGTTACAAATACAAAGTCACTGTCGTGTTCTTCTTTAAAATATTTGCCGATGAGTATTTCTTCTTCTGGTTCTAAATCGTATGGATTCTTGATTTTCCTATCATATTTTTCAGATACCAATCTCTTCGCTTCATCAAACCTGACAGAAGGAATATTTTTTGCACTTGGTAGCGTCACATTTAATAGTTTTAATTCCTTTGCATATTCTTTTTCTAAAAATGCAAATACATATTGTAGCATTGCTGCTTCCATTCCCATAATATCGTGGAAGCTATCAATATAGCCCATTTCGAAATCAAGACTTGTATATTCATTTAAATGCCTTGTTGTATTATGTTTTTCTGCACGAAATACTGGGGCAGCTTCAAATACTCTGTCATATACACCAACCATAGTTTGTTTATATACTTGAGGACTTTGCGCTAAAAATGCTTTTTTTCCAAAGTACTCTAACTTAAATACGTTGGCTCCACCTTCTGCATTTCCTGCAACTATTTTAGGTGTTCTGATTTCGGTAAAGTTCTGTGTAAATAAAAAGTCCCTAAAGCCTCTAACAATTCCTTCTTGGATTTTAAATATGGCCCTTTCTCTGACATTTCTAAGAGAAATTGGTCTTAAGGATAATTTAGTTTCAAGGGAAGTTCCTAATTTCCATTTGCTAATAGGAATTGGCATGGTGGAATCTTTCTGTGGTTCAGATAATACTTTAAGTTCTTTTACTACGATTTCAAAACCAAAGGGTGCTCTCTCTTCTTCTTCAACGATACCCTTAACCTCGACTGTCGCACCTTCTCTGATACTCATATCGCTCACAGCTTCTGTAATGACACATTGAACCAATCCATCAAATTTTCTAAGTACAACAAATGAAAATTCGCTCATATCTCTAACTGTATGAACAGCACCTCTAATACTTACTTCCTTACCAAAATAATCGCCTTCTAAAATATCTTTGATTTCAACAGTTTCTTTTTTCTGAATGCCTTGAATAAATTCCATAATGACCTCCTACTTTCTTTTATTTATTTCAAATCTTACTTATGTTCATTTTTATTGTTTGTGCCTCATGTTATGAAGGGGTATTGGTTCATAATAAAAAAGTTTAATTGAACCTATCTGGAAACAAAAAAAATCCCAGTTATGTATCAATCTACATAACTGGGACGGGAATATTCTTAACCCGCGGTACCACCCGCATTAAAAGCCATAGGCTCTTCTCTCAAACACTTAACGCGTGCCACGCATAAACCTACTACAGATAAAACTTATCCATTCAATTTATGAGCTCTAGAGTGTTCCTTCCTGTAACTATCATGTGAGGCATGCTCTCAGTCGGTGACACGCCATTCCTGTTTATCCATGCTTATTCCTTGCAGGTCAGTCTCTTTCATTGCTTTTTTCTTATTGTGTCATATCTTAACACAGAAATTTTCATCTGGCAAGAGAAATTTAATTTTATATTATTATTTTCTGAACCACTTTTAGCTTATTTATTTATTTTAGAATTTATACATTTTTATTTTTTGTTAATCTCATCAATTTTCAAATAATACAAAGTAACTTCATCATTATCTGTTGCTGTAATTACTACGAAATTTCCTAAATTATCTCTTGCCATAGTTTTAACAACACCTTTGAAATTAGTGAATGTCACCCTCTGAAAAAATAATTTGTCTACATAAAAAATATAAAATTCTTCTGTTTTTAATGTCCTATGTATAAATATAAAATTACTAGATTCATTATAATCTGTAATATATCTTGCACCATATACAAATTCTTCTAATTCCTTTGGAATTCTTAAACCAATCAAATTTTCCCCTTGTATTTGGTACATACAAATCCTTGAATTTAATGTTTGAAATACAAGAATATTATTATTCTTATACATTTTATACATTATATCATTGTCATTAATTTCCTCTAAAAATAAAAATGAAGACCATTCTGGTATAAACGTATTGATTATATTTCCATTCTGATTTCTCATTTCTATAACAGGATTTTCCTCTCCTGATTCTAGTAACAAACTGTATGTATAGATATAATTATTATCTGAACAAACGCTCGCAAGTATACTCCCTGCATTATCTTTATATTCAGTACTAAATATCTCTTCTACTTTACCATATTCGTTAAATTTATTAAGATAAAAAGTGGTAGCATTTTGTCCAATATCTTTTTGGTGAAACCTATAAATTGCATTATCAGTGGTATGTAAACTCATATCCGGTGTGAACGTATCCCCGAAATCAATAAATCGATGGCTATAATCTTCTTTGTTAATAACAAATGCAAAATCTGATAATAATGTACTACTGGTATTATCTGATTTTGTTATAGGATAATATATTTTATTTCCCTTCACTATTGCATTACCAAATTGGAATACGATATTTTTTACTTCTGTAATAAATATAGAGCGTTCCTTTTTAATATCATAAACATAAAAGCTTTTATCCCTTGCATCCTTTTGTATATCCGTTTCTTTATCTATACTATAATATATACAATCATTATCCATATAAATTATTTGGACGCTTGAATCCACATCTATTATATTTAATCTTGAAGCTACACTTTCCAAGTCAATATTTAGATCTGCTACTTCAGTTTCAATAAATTGATTTTTCTCTTCAATATAATTAACTTCACTGTCTTGTCCATTACTTTTTATAGAAATAATTTCTGTATCTTGACTACATCCTGTTAAAAGTAAAGTAATATAAATGATTAAAATAAAATTTTTCATATATTTCATTACCAATATAAATGCTGAGCCCAATGATCCATTACGGCATTATACGCTTCAGAAAATGAAACATAATATTTTCCTGTAGTATTAGAAGTTACCACACGTCCGATGTTAGGATCTGTTACTTGAATTGTTAGCATATTTGCTGAATCTCCCGAGACAGATATAGTATTTTGCATAGAATAAACTATTAAATCTTGATTGGTGAGTAAAAGTACAAAGAATAATGTAAGCACCATTGTTATAAATTTTCTTATAGTATCCATGTTTAATTCCCCCCCATTATTTATAATATTTTTATACAAATAAACTATATCAAATTTAGGTTTTTTTTTACAACCGAAATTATACGAAAATTGTAATTAATTAACATAGAACAATTATCAATCTATTTATTCAGATACCGCTTCATTCATTTTTCAATTAATATTGTTTGTATTCAAAAAAAGAATCGTTAAATGTGGAAACATTGCTTCAGGTAAGTAAGTTCAAAACCAGATATCAACTTGATATTTCAATTCATTTTGAATACAGCTATATTAATTCCTGCTTTAAACTACCTCTACCATCCTTACATATAACTGTTCCAAGACTTCCATTTATCACCGTAAACTGTGGTGCTTTATGTCCAATATCTGCATCCATAAAGATTGGCACTTGTAATTCTCCAAGTACTGATAGAACTGCATCATCATAAGTGATTCCCATTTCTTCTTCAAAGAAAGCAGATCTTCCAAACACAAATCCCTTAGCATTTTTAAACCAACCAGCTTCCTTTAGCTGCCATAATCCTATGGTTAGATTTCCACTATTTAATGCATAGGATTCTATATACCATACTATACCCTCTGGTTCATACTGACTTACAAATTGAGCAGTCTTATCGTATCTCGTTCCCACTAGACTAATGAGTATGTCAAGACATCCCCCTAGCATTCTACCTGTCATGGAATCACCAAGTTCCATCCGTATGTTTCTCCAGTTAACAGGTTTTCCTTCTACGTATCCATCTAAAGGAGTAGTATAATCGTAGTATTTATCTTCATAATAAGAAAAGCTTGTTTGAACTACATCTTTCCCCGATAAAATATCTATATTATTTACTAGCGCCTCATGCCATGTCTCCATACCAAAGTCTTTAAAATTACATCCATAAACTGTTGCAATATTTAGATTTGTAGTAATAGTAAAATTTAAATTGGTATTATCAGAAAAGCCTTGAAACCATTTCGGATTCTTACGAATCATTTCCAAATCAAGGTCTGGCAATAATTCCATTAGAAAATTACCACCCTTTGCTGCTATAATTAAATCTACATTACCATCCCTATAAAGGTCTTCTAAATCCTGTATTCTTTCTGATACACTTCCACTTCTTCCCTGAATACTATATCTTACTCTTCTAGTTTCAATAACTTCAAATCCTCTTTTTTTAAATTGCCAGATTCCATTATCCAATCGAATATAATCTATCTCTTTTTTAATACCATCAGATGGAGCCGCAATTCCTATTTTACTATCTCTATTTAAAAACTTGGGATATATCATAACTAATACACTCCTATCTCTATCATTTTGTCTTCTATTATGCAGTCTTCTATCATTTTATCTTCTATCATCCAGTTTTCTATATTCAATATTCTATCATATAACATTTCCACCATAAAGAAAAGGGAGAACAACATATT
Organism: Anaerocolumna sp.; assembly: GCA_047972335.1. Lineage (GTDB taxonomy): Bacteria > Bacillota > Clostridia > Lachnospirales > Lachnospiraceae > Anaerocolumna. Next base: position 8,881 of record JBKEAO010000108.1, read on the forward strand.
TTATATGCTAACATTTTTTCCTTCAAAGGAATCAAAATAAGTAACGATTCATTCTTAAGTGTAAATACTGAAATATCCTGGTAAGGCATAAAAGGATTACGAGATTACTAAAATATAAAAACCTTCAGAAGTAACTAAAAATTTACTTTCGAAGGTTTTTATATTGTTCATATGTTTTTTATTACTTAAAATCACTTTATATTCAACAGTTTCTTTCCTGTCTACAGCTTCTTAATTCTTTCGATCGCTTCTAAAGTATTCTCATAAGTACCAAAAGCAGTAAGTCTAAAGTATCCTTCACCGCTAGGACCAAATCCTGAGCCTGGTGTACCAACTACGTTAGCCTCATTTAATAAATAATCGAAGAACTGCCAGGAAGTCATTCCCTGTGGAGTCTTTAACCATATATAAGGTGCATCCACTCCACCAGATACAGTATAACCTGCTCTAGCTAAACCTTCTCTAATTACTTTTGCATTATTCATATAAAAAGCAATCTGCTCTGCAGTTTGGGCTTTACCTTCTGGTGTATAAACAGCAGCACCAGCAACTTGTGTAATATAAGGAGCGCCGTTAAATTTTGTACCATGACGTCTAGCCCATAGACTATTAAGAGAAACATCTCCTGCCTTTAATTCCTTAGGCACAACAGTAAATCCAAGTCTTGTTCCAGTAAAACCAGCATTTTTAGAAAAGCTTCTAAGCTCGATAGCACAAGTCTTAGCTCCTTCACACTCATAAATGGTATGAGGTACATCAGGAGTTGAAATGTACGCTTCATAAGCAGCATCATATATAATGACAGCACCTACTTTATTTGCATAATCAACCCATTTCTGTAATTCAGCTTTACTTATTGTAGAGCCTGTAGGGTTATTAGGAAAACATAAATAGATAATATCTGGTTCTTCTGTTGGAAGTTCAGGTGCAAAATTAGTTTCTGCTGTACAAGGCATGTAGATTACATTGCTCCATTTACCAAGGTCAGGTAAATATTCTCCAGTTCTTCCAGACATCGCATTAGAATCCACATATACAGGGTATACAGGGTCACAAACTGCGATCTTGTTATCTGTACCAAATATGTCGCCTATATTACCAGAATCACTTTTTGCACCATCACTTACAAAGATTTCATCTAAAGCAATGTCTACTCCTCTAGATTTAAAATCATTTTCTGCAATTGCTGATCTTAAGAATTCATATCCTAAATCAGGGGCATATCCTTTAAAAGTATCTTTATGAGCCATTTCATCAGTAGCTTTGTGAAGGGCATCAATAACGGCAGGTACCAATGGCAAGGTTACATCACCAATACCTAATCGAATTATCTTCTTGTCAGGATTGGCATCTGTAAATACTCTGATTTTTTTCGCAATATCTGAGAACAAATAGCTTCCTGGTAACTTTAGGTAATTTTCATTAATCTTAAACATTTCACCTTTTCTCCTTTTAAATTTGTATTTCACCGTCATATACTGTAGTAGCTGGTCCGGTAAGATATATTATATTGTTTTCTCTATCATATTTTATCAGAAGATCTCCTCCTAGTAAATGGACTAATACTTCATCTTTTGTGTAACCATTTATAATACATGCATAAACACTTGCACAAGCACCCGTTCCACAGGCTAAGGTTTCACCACTGCCTCTTTCCCAAACTCTCATATCTATTGTATTTTCATCGATTACATGTATAAATTCTGTATTGGTTCTTAAAGGAAATATTTCATGATGTTCAAATAATGGTCCGATTTTCTCTATTTCAATTGGTTTCGTATCATCAACAAACACAACAGCGTGAGGATTTCCCATAGAGACACAGGTTATCTTGTATTCCTTTTCCCCAACAGTAATTGGTTCTTGTATGACCTTACTACCAGTTAAGCTTACTGGAATCAAGTTAGGATCAGTTATTGGTGCCCCCATATCCACTGTAATCTCATATACTTTACCATCAACTACTTTTAAATCCAGATATTTAATACCAGCACCTGTTTCAATACTAATCTGTTCTTTCTTGGTTAGTCCGTAATCGTAAACATATTTACCTACGCAACGGATACCATTTCCACACATAGGTGAACTTGAACCATCTGCATTATACATATCCATAAAAAAGTCTGCTTTATCAGAAGGTTTAATCAGAATTAACCCATCTGAGCCAATACCAAAATGTCTATCACTTACGAACTTTGATACCTCTTTGGCATCTTTTACAACTTCTCTTAAACAATTCACATAAACATAATCATTGCCACATCCATGCATTTTAGTAAATTTCATAATAATACCCTGCCTTTCTTACTTCAAATTAGCTTTGAGTATAGTTTACTAGACATTATTTTATAAAAATATCTTTATAATGCTATCTAACATTGCAAATAATGTTATTACTAATTTGTGCAAATGTCAATTCTTTATGCCAAAAATGTATATATATTTATATGATGCTTGACAAAATCCCTAATTAAGGCTTTGAAAAGAACACACATGAATATATATACATCTTATTATGTAACATTAATTACATCAAACTTAAAATCATATGAGCCATTTCAACCATATTCGTCCCACTATCCATACTGTTTTTTTGTATGTATCTGTGTGCCTCTTCTTCTGTCATATTGTTACGGTCCATGAGAACGAGTTTGGCTTTTGTTATAGTCTCTTTATCGGCATCTGATCTTGGTTTTGGTTTTTCTTTAGCCTTTTTCTTACGTCTGTTGTAATTTTGAAACATCATCTGTAAGGTATTTAAAAGGTCATTCATCTTAATAGGCATGCTAAGACAAACAATATTATTATTTGTACACTCCTCAAGCCTTGTGGCTGAGGCAATTAACAGCATTTCAAAACCTATGGGCAGATAGGTATTTAGCTGGCTATAGTGCATATCGGAAAAGCGGTAACCACAAATTATGAACCCATCATCAAGTTCATTTGCAATGCTTACTACCTGGGCTCCAGTGGTGCAGGTAGCATTCACTTCAAAACCATTTCTTATGAGGGCATTTTTTATACTTGTGGCGTCTTCAAGTTTGGGGAAAGCTATTATTATACTGGGCACTTGTGATCACCTCCACATTTTATATTCTATATTGGTCTATTAAATGCGGTTTAAATATTGATCTAATTCCCACTTAGAGACGTAAACGGAATAGTCATTCCATTCTTTATACTTCGCTTCCAAATACTTTTTCGTGGTATGATCTCCCAATACACCTTTTATAAAGTCACTCTTCTCAAAATATTGCAAAGCTTCTTGTAAATTGGTTGGTAGATTTTTAATTTGTTTCTCTTCTTTTTCGGAAGAAGTCATTTCAAAAATATTTTTATCCACACTATCAGGTGGTGTTAGCTCATGCTTAATACCATCAAGGCCAGCTGCCAGACACACTGCCAATGCTAAATAAGGGTTTGCTGCTGAATCGGGGCATCTAAGTTCTACACGTGCGCTGCTGCCTCTTGCTGCAGGTATTCTAATCAGAGGGCTCCTATTGGTTGCTGACCAAGCAATATAAACTGGTGCTTCATAGCCTGGAACTAATCTTTTATAAGAGTTTACCAATGGATTAGTAATTGCAGACATACCCTCCATATGTTTCATAATACCAGCTATAAAATGATAAGCTTCTTTACTAAGTCCAAGCTTTCCATCTGGATCATCAAAAATATTAATGCCATCTTTAAATAATGACATATTGATATGCATACCTGAACCATTTACTCCAAATTTAGGCTTTGGCATAAAGGTAGCATGCAGACCATGTCTTTTTGCGATGGTACGAACCACTAATTTAAAGGTCATTATATTATCAGCTGTTTTAACAGCGTGGTCATATTTAAAATCAATTTCATGTTGGGCTGGTGCGACTTCATGATGAGAAGCTTCCACAGTAAATCCCATGTCTTCTAAAGTAAGTACCATCTCACGTCTAGCATTTTCTCCTGTATCAAGCGGTCCTACATCAAAATATCCTCCCTGTTCCTTGGATTCAACGCTTGGTTCTCCTGCATCTGTTGCGTTGAATAAGAAGAATTCACATTCTGGTCCAACCTGAAAAGTATATCCCATATCGCTAGCTTCTTTTACAACTTTTTTCAGAATATGTCTTGGATCACCTTCAAATGCTGTTCCATCTGGTCTATATACATCACAGATAAATCTTGCTACTTTCCCTTGTTGCGGTCTCCATGGAAATATTTCAAAAGAATCTAAGTCAGGGTGCAAGTACATATCTGATTCTTCAATACGCACAAACCCTTCAATGGAGGAACCATCAAACATACATTTGTTATCTAATACCTTATCTAACTGACTAGTTGTTACCGCTACGTTTTTTAGATTTCCGAATATATCTGTAAACTGTAATCTGATAAACTCTACATCCTCTTCTTCTACCATTCTTATGATATCTTGTTTTGTATAATGTTTCATAATGAATCCTCTCCCTTACTTTTTGATCATATGCAAAAATAGGCAAAAGCGTTCTCAGTAAGAACACCTTCGCCTTGTTGTAACCATGATAACAGTCCACATATTATTTGTCAATATAAGAAATTTATTCATCTTAAAGATTTTGAATTATCTAAAAGATAGCACCCCTCAAATTCATTATGGCTAAATAGTTAGCCTCTTTACCTTCTCTTTTCGTTATTAGAAACTTTGTACTAATTTGGATATGCATATACTACGATAATCTTTATCATATTTTAAATCAATTATCTTTTTGGTATGAATATCTCTTACGATAGGTCTTAACACACAGTCCTTATGGTTTTTTATAACAATCCCCTTCGTTCCATCACTTAATTCTACGCAAGTTCCCATAGGATATACGGTAACGCATCGAACGAAAGCATCAATAACGGTTGCATCAAATAATTGATTCCCTGTCCCCATTAGATATTCCACCGTTTCTGAGGGAACAAAAGCATTACGATAAGCTCTATCAGAAGTCATAGCATCATAGGTGTCTGCCACTGCTATAATACGTCCAAATATTGTTATTTCCTCTCCCTTTAACCCTCTTGGGTAACCAGATCCATCATACCTTTCATGGTGTTCTAATACGCCTACTCGCGTTACACTATTTATCTCATAGGCCTTAACCAGTAATTCATATCCGGATTCTGGATGTTTCTTGATTTTAGCGTACTCATCCTCCGTTAATTTACCCGGTTTATCTAATAGTTCGTTTGGAATGGTTTTTTTACCGATATCATGTAATATGCCTGCTGTACCTAGATAGATTAACTCTTCCTTATGCAGATTTAACTTAATTCCGATACATACCGAAAGAATTCCTACATTAACACAGTGTAGATACGTATATTCATGATGCCCCCATAGATGATTCATATTTACTTCAAGATCTTTATTTTCAATAATACTATTTACTATGTTATCAATTAACGGTGCCATCTCTGCTATATTACCATTGTTATTAACAATTTCCTCCAGCCTTGCAGCACATTTTAATCGCATGCCTTCTTCAACAATATCCTGAATATCAATGCCTTCTGAAATTTCATCCTCAACATATATGCCTGTATATCCTAAACCTTTTAGCCTATGCAAAAGAGATTCTGTTAATTCAACATTTTCCCTTAATAATATAACCCCTTGATTGCCATATAAAGGTTTTGCCAGTTTAGACCCTGGCACTACATGACTTATAGAAAGAAACCTCATTGTAAATCCTCCAAAATGTTTATTGCATCACAAGGATATATTATAGCATAATATATCGAATTATAGTATATTATTTTTAAAATTTGCATAATTTACATTTAATTTTTTTAAAGGTCACAAGGATACTCTTAGTCCCTTGTGACCTTTTTTATAATTCCTATTTATATGGACCCTTTTATAATATCCTATATATATAATTCTTTTTATATAGTCCAAAGGTACTATCTAAAAAACTCTTAAGCAAGCATCATTCTGTCATTGGCAAATTCACCACCACTTGCACTTTCAAATTTGCTTAGTAAGTCTTTTACTTGGAGGTTTTTCTTTTCTTCTCCAGACACATCATAAATGATTCTTCCATCATGCATCATAATGAGTCTGTTTCCATATTGTATGGCATCTTTCATATTATGCGTTACCATAAGGGCAGTAAGACTGTTGTCTTTTATAATTTTTTCCGTTAACTCTAGTACTTTTCTGGCTGTCTTAGGATCTAAAGCAGCTGTATGTTCATCAAGTAATAAGAGTTTAGGATTTTTAATCGTAGCCATTAATAAAGTAAGCGCTTGCCTCTGACCACCAGATAATAGCCCAACTTTTGAAGTCATTCGTGTCTCTAGACCTAAGTCTAATATTTTTAATAATTCAGCAAATTCAGCCTTTTCCTTTTTAGAAATCCCCCATCCAAAGCCTCGTCTTTTACCCCTTCTATAGGCTAGCGCAAGATTTTCTTCTATTTCCATTCCTGCGGCAGTTCCCATCATAGGGTCCTGAAATACTCTTCCTAAGTATTTCGCCCTAGCGTGTTCTGGCAGATAGGTAAGATCCACATCATCTAGAGTAAGCGTTCCATCATCAGGTAAGTAAACCCCTGCTATCATATTTAACATAGTAGATTTACCAGCTCCATTACCACCTATAATTGTTACAAAATCACCTGGATTTAATGTAAGTTCTAATCCATTTAATACTCTTTTTTCATTGATGGTTCCAGTATTGAAGGTTTTATATAATTGATTGATTGTTAACATTAGTTTTCCTCCTTCAACTTTGCTTTCACCAAAGGCTTCATATGTAGTTTCTTCAACAGTTTGTCATAAACCTTTGGTTTCTTTGACATTCTCTGTGCATTTAATACTGGGACGGAAAGGGCAACAGCTACTAAAACTGCAGTTAAAAGCTTTAAATAATTCGTATCTAATCCCAGCTGTAATACAATTGCTATGATAACACGGTAAATAATTGAGCCTACAAAAATGGAAATTAATTTACTGACAAAGGATCTCTTCTTATGAAAAATAACTTCACCTATTACAATGGAGGCCAAACCAATCACGATGGCTCCAACTCCCATTGTAACGTCTGCAAATCCTTGAGTTTGCGCTACTAGTCCACCGGAAAGAGCAATCAAACCATTACCTAACATAAGTCCTAATATCTTCATAAAATCTGTATTAGAACCTTGTGCACGAACCATAGCTTCATTATTACCTGTTGCACGAATGGCACAACCTATTTCTGTACCAAAAAACCAATATAAGAAGCATATTACAATTACCCCAAATACAATTCCAATACCCAATGTAATTAAGGATTGTAATAAAGTATCCGTTATTCCTAATTCTTTCGCCGTTGGAAGAATCCCTCTTATCTCTGTTAATATGGTTCTATTACCTAATAAAGGTGTATTTGCCTGACCCATAATTTTTAGATTGACTGAATATAAAGAAATCATAGTTAGTATGCCAGAAAGAATTGCGGGTATCTTTAATTTGGTATGTAAAATTCCAGTAATCCCTCCAGCTAAAATACCAGCTAGAATTGACACAAGAAGGCTTAAGAATGGATTCCACTCAAACCCTACAATAAGGAGCGCGCAAACACTTCCTCCTAATGAGAAACTTCCTTCACTTGTCATATCAGCAAAATTCAAAATACGAAATGCTACATAGACACCGATTGCTAATATAGCCCATAAAAGACCTTGAGATGTAGCCCCAAGCATGGCCTTTAAAATAGATATTATTAAATCCATATTTACCTTACCTTCCCAAGCAAACAGAAAAACTGCTCCAACTTTTTCGTATAAATTATACAAAAAACTTGGAACAGACATTCCTGTATTGCATTTAATTTAAACTCATGCTGCAATTATAATGATTGTAAAAATATAAACATAGATATGAATATGAATATATACCTATTTATATCTATGTTTATGTAATTATTAAATCTATCTGATTACTTAAGCTCAGCAGGAATTTCAATACCTAACTGCTCAGCTACTTCTTCATTAATAGTTAATTCACATTGATCTGCAGAAAGATATTCAATAGGCATTTCTGCTGTTGTAGCAGTTCCTTCAAGAATCTTAACCGCCTGCTTACCAGTTAATAATCCCAATTGGTAATAATCAATACCATATGTAGCTAGACCACCAGCTTCTACCATACCAGATTCCCCACAAATAACAGGGATGTTATTCATATTGGCAACCTGTGCCACAGTTGGCATTGCGGAAGCAATCATATTATCAGTTGGTGCGTAGATTGCATCTACCTTACCAATCAAAGATTCTACTACTTGTTGTATTTCATTGGTGTTAGAAACAGTTGCATCAACAGTTTCAAGGCCTAGAGCTGTTGCAGCTTCTTCTGCCATCTCAGCCTGTATTTTTGAATTACTTTCACTGGATGAATATAATAAAGCAATTTTCTTTGTTTCTGGTAATAATTGAACTAGTAAATCCATTTGTTCCTTCACTGGCGTTAAGTCAGAAGTTCCAGAAACATTACCGCCTGGTGCTTCATTTGAAGTAACTAAACCAGATTCTTGTGGATCAGTTACTGCTGTAACCAATACTGGTATATCCTTTGTAGCATTAGCCACTGCCTGTCCTGAAGGTGTTGCAATCGCAAGTATTAAATCATTATTATCATTTACCAACTTAGTTGCAATGGTGTTGGCATTGGCTGTATCTCCCTGGGCTACTTGATAATCAATGACTAAGTTTTCACCATCCACATATCCAGCTTCCTTAAGGGCATCTACAAATCCTTGATAAGATGCATCTAATGCTGCATGTTCAACTAATTGGTTTACACCGATATGATATACCTTATCACTACCCCCATCTGAAGCAGCTTCCTTTGTACCACAACCTGTTAAAGATAAACCAAGTAATGATACCACTAACATTGTAGCCATAATACTCTTAGATCTTTTCATATTCTCCTCCTGTTATCCCTTACCTAATAATATGCTTGATAACCACTTTAAACTATAAAAGTTTAACGCTTTTACTTGTTAAAGTGTACACCCAAAATTAAAATTTGTCAATCTTTATATCTTCTTTTTTTTACCAAAAATAAATTCTCTATTTAGTCTTATCATTTTATATTACATAGGAAATTTATCATTTTGACATTTTAATTTCCATATCTTATAATAAGGAATGAAATCTTAGTAAATACATTTCGGAAAAGAGGTTGAAAATGACAGAGGAAATAAATAATCTTAATACGGACTTTAAAGAATTGTTTTCAGAAAACAAGTTAGACGAACTAATGGAACAATTAAACAACACTGACTCTTCGATTGTGACTGAAATTACCTTATTCAATTGCGATATTATCAAAAAGTATTATGAGAGTGAAAAGTATAATCTTCTTCTTCAATTCATAAGATTTGTTGCCTTTTCTAGCTATATGTGGGAATATAGTGCTAAGAGGGGGCTTCTTGATCCTGTATTTGATAAAGAAATGTCATCACTTTTTACTAATATCTATGAGCTAGTCCAATCCAGTAAGAACTAATCTATTGATACCATGTTCCTTCAAGTTTAGTATCCTTAATTCATCACCATATACTAATTTTGATATTGCATGGTATTTATTTTAGGAAATGAATGAGTCACTCAAAAAGGGGCTCATTCTATAGCCCCTTTTTCTTTATATCATATAGTACCTATCCTAAATTTCTCATAATAGGTTACGTTTTTATTCTAATCTAGCACAAGTGATGGTGCTGCGTAAACTCTAGCTTTTAGTTCATTATCAAGCATATATAATCCTTTGGGATCTCCTGCAAACAAATCATATTTTTTAATATTTTCATCTGCATTTTTTTCTTCTTCCCCCTGCTCCTTTATAAACCAGTCTAAAAACTGCATGGTTCTAAAATCTTTGTGACGGTATGCAGCTTCATAAATCGTATTAATAGATGCCGTTACAAGTTCTTCATGTTCATATGCCTCTACTAAAGGTTGCTTGAAATTATCATAAGCCCTAGTAGGACATGCAATTTCATCTAATTTAACTTTAACTCCGTTATTCAAAAGATACTGACGGAATAATAAAGCATGATCTCTTTCTTCTTGTGTCTGAATGAAAAACCAATTTTCAAATCCATTTAAGCTTTGGTCAGCGTAATAATTTGACATTTCCATATAAAGATACGCTGAATAAAATTCTTTATTTATCTGTTCGTTTAATAATTTCGCTACTTCTTCGTTTAACATAATATACATCCTTTCTACCATACCCGTATAAGAGTTTTACAATGCCCTCCTAAACTTACTAATTTATGGTATGTCCATTATACCATAAATAATACTGGGTAAAAGATATTTTTTAGAAAGTACTGGATTTGTGAATAATATAAAAAGTTTCACAAGAAAACCTCATGAAACATTGGATGATAAGGATTTTGTTTTACTTATGGTAATGTTCAATCAGAACATCATCAAACTTGCGACTTAGTTCAAATATTTCGCAGCTATTTGATATTCCTCCATAATAGGTTATTAGTTTATGCAATTCCTGGCGTTTTTTTTCTATATAAAAATATCTTAGATTAGAACTTGGAAGTACGAAATTACCTCCACATATACCACAGCCATACTTTTTTATGTTCTTAACTTTTATCATAATAATATCCTCCTTGCATAGTGATCCAATGTCTAAGTCATCAATTTACCATATCTTTCTACCTACTACTTGCAAGATACTTGCTTATTAAGCAAATATACTAATATTATATACAAAAATTCGTGATTTTTCAAGCATTATAAATTATTTTCGTGGAAATGCAACATATTGTTATAATTTTATCAAATTTCATTACAATTTATTTACTAATTACTTTCCTTTTTCAGTTTTACTACATGTTCAGTTTTTATCTTCTTTTTCGGAATTAATCTACATTATCAGTGTTAATCCAAGGGCAAATATTTCTTTGCAAGCAGTTTACTATATTTACACTAGTTAAGCCCAACAACCCAAGAACTAAAATACCTGCATACATTTGGGTATAATCTAATCGCATCCACATATCCATGATGTAAAATCCTAATCCCCATACAGTACCAAATGTTTCTGCAAAAAACAGCACAGAAATCCCGGTTGCCAGTCCAATTCTAATAGAAGTAAACATTTCAGGGAGAGCTGCTGGAAATACAATTTGTGTTAAAATTGCTTTATTCCCGGCTTGTACCGTCCTTAGTGGAATGA
>JBKEAO010000020.1:0-19723 GCA_047972335.1 Anaerocolumna sp.
AAGGGAAGTTCCTTACTATATTCTATAAAAAAAACATTATCTCCCTTAGATAGGTAATTCTCTAATTGGGTAGTAGCATGGGTAAGCATTCTTTCTGCATTACTAAGCTCTACCTGTTTTTCTCGAATCAATTGTATTTGTTTCTGTAAAAGTGGCATACCTGATGATAAATCTTCTTCTTTCATAAGCTTTTTTATTTCTATCAAAGGCATTCCTACTGCCTGTAAAGCCTTAATCATTCCCATTGTATCAACCTGACTTGGCGCATAGGTACGGTAACCATTATCTTGTACTTCCATTGGTTTTAGCAATCCAATCTCATCATAATAATGTAAAGTCCTTCTTTCAACTTTACACATTTTTGCGAACTCTTTTGTCGTTAATTTATCCATTGTAATTCCTTCATCCTTACTCATGTATTTTACTATCTTTTTTCTATCTTTTTACTATTTTTTTCCATCTTTTTGCTATAAACTTTTTTTTACTAAACCAAAGCCTATAAACCATAAGTAACCTCACAAATTCATCATAGTCACAACTAGCATAAAGTCTGTATCATAATAATAAATAGTGTGTATTGACTGAATTTATCAAGCATAACAGAAAATCCTAATTGCGAAGTTTGAGTTACATATTTAATTTTCTCACTTAATTTCAATTATTTCACTTGACTGTAACGCAACGTGACACTTTATACTATCCATTATAATGATTTGAAAGAGAGGCGTCAAGAAAATGGATATAACAACGGGTAAACTGGATATGACAAAAGATAATATCAAGAAGGTATTGATTAAATTTGCAATACCTATGATCCTTAGTCTTATTACCCAACAACTGTATAATATTGCAGACATGATTATTGTGGGAAAATATCTAGGTGTGGATGAACTTGCCGCTGTAGGAAACGCTGGCACAGTAATCCTTATTTTAGTTACATTGTCTGGCGGATTAGAAATGGGAAGCGAAATTATTTTTGCTAAATATGCAGGTAATAAAAAATATAAAGATATTTTAATTGGTGTTAAAAGTATTATTGTCTTTGGTCTAATCAGCGGGATTATATTATCTATTTTAGGTTTTATATTCAGCCCCATTATACTAAATTTTCTAAAAGTACCTAGTGAACTACTTACACTTACCAAAAGTTATATAACAGTTTACATAGCTGGTATGGCTTGTGTATTTTTATATGATATTTCTCGAGCCATTATTGTGGCTTTAGGAGATGCGAAATCCTCCATGTTCTTGCTTTTATTTACTTCTGCATTAAATATATTGCTGGATTTATTATTTATATGTCTTTTCAAGCTTGGTGTTGAAGGTGCTGCACTTGCCACTATAATCGCACAATTCCTAGGGATGGCTATTGCTTTCATTCTATTGAAGAAAAAACTAAAGCCCTTAACTAAGGAATATCAAACTTCTTGGTTAGACTTTAAGAAAATACGAGAAATACTCTCTATTTCCATACCAACCATTATCCAACAATTGATTTTATCACTGTCAGCTTTATTTCTTCAATCCATAGTAAATCCTTTTGGAAGTAAAGTAATTAGTGGTTATTTGGCTGTAAACAAAATCATGTTATTTGGCATGCTTATAATCATTGGATTATCTCAAGCACTTTCCATTTTTACAGCAGCAAATTCTAGCGATGAAAATTTATACCGAGTAAAAGAAGCTTATATATTTTGTATAAAAATATCCACAATTTATTTGATTATATTAACTGGTATCAACTTTTTAATCCCCAAATATCTTATAGGTATTTTTATTGATATAAAAAATAATATAGAAGCTTATGAATTTGCTAGAAACTTTCTTCAATTTTCATTACTTGCATATTTTGCCTATGGATTTAAAATCTTGAACGAAAATTTATTAAGAGGTTTTTCTCGTATGAGAGATTTTTTACGATCAAACTTATCTGATTTGTTTTGCAGGATGATATTTACATATCTATTCGTATATCTATTTGCCTTACATGGATTTTGGATGGGTAATATGTTTGGAAAAATAGTATCTTTGCTAATATCTGTTTACGCAATTAAAAAAGGACATTTGTTTACCAAGAAATTACATACTCAAAAAGATAATGAGAAAAGGGTAGAGACAAATGAATAGGCTAGATTTAAAGAGGCTGTCAACTCTCAGTTTAACTAGGAGTTGACAGCCTCTTTTTTCATATATTACATATCATTCATTTAATTCTTGAATAATCTTAATCTTCTTGAACTTCAAACTCATCTTTACCAACACCACATAATGGGCACACCCAATCTTCTGGAAGATTTTCGAAGGAAGTACCTGGTGCTATATCAGCATCTGGATCTCCATCATTAGGATCATAAATATAACCACATACTAGGCAAACATATCTTTTCATTGGTTTACTCCTTTTTTAAATAATTTCAATCGTCTATTTTGTAATATTCTATCCAGTATTTCACATATTATGCAATTGTTATGGATGATAACACTGAAATAAAATACATTAATTGATTGATTTTTATATTGATATTATACATTATCTAAAGAGTAATATCCACCTAAATTTTATGATTTCTTTGATTATATTTATCATAAACTCTTTATATCGGTTCATACTAATCTGGTATTAAATAAAATTCTAATTAAAAAATTAATTGGTTTATTAATACTTTGATATTGTGGTCAAAAACTTATTAAATTTATGTGATACAATAACTTTTGACCCATATATCATTTTTCTTAACTAAAATAATTATTATGTAACAAGTTTAAAGGAAGGTATGGTGTGAATATGGATCATAATATTTTAGGTAGCAATCAAATACCCCAAGGTCTTGGAATGGCACTAACACAGAATTTAGAGGCGCTTAATTACTTTTCCACACTAAACAGTAGGCAAAAACAAGAAGTAATCAATCATACTCATTCCATTCACTCAAAGGCTGAAATGCAATATTTTGTGTCAAATATGGCAGAGGAAACACATTTTAGTTAAACTAATTTTCTTGTAGTACCTTATAAAATGGGATATACTTATCAAGTATATCTCATTTTATCTAATTCCAATATTTATTAGTAAAACTAAACTTGGATTTTTGCAGTTTTAGATACACGTACCAAATACATTCAAAACAATTCATTATACTAGGAGATTTTTATGCAAGCATTTGAGAATATTTACCCCAATGATAAAAAAGAATGTTATACTTTGATTCACAAACAGCTTACCTCTTTACTTGAGAATGAGCTTAATACCTGTGCCAATCTAAGCAACACTTGTGCACTTTTAAATGCCGCTTTAAAAGATATTAACTGGGTTGGTTTTTACCTTATCCACGAAAACGAATTGGTACTAGGACCTTTTCAAGGCAAGACAGCATGTGTACATATACCAGTTGGTAAAGGGGTCTGTGGAACTGCCGTAAAAGAAAATAGAACCTTTTTGGTAACAGATGTTCATGAATTTCCTGGACACATTGCATGTGATAGCGCCTCTAACTCTGAAATTGTAATTCCCATTAGAGTAAATGGAAATATTGTAGGTGTGTTAGATATTGATAGCCCTATTAAGAATAGATTCGATGAAATAGATCAAATAAACCTTGAAGAAATTGTTAGAATGCTTGAAAATGCTTGTGATTGGAGTATAAAGACTGTGTAATATAATAAGAGTTAGAAATATCAATATATTTCGGGAGAATGTTATTATTTCTGTGTATTTCTTATATCATTGCAAGCATTATTCTGAATAGACCTAACACAAAGGCCCTGTAATCCTACGATTTCAGAGCCTTTGTTATATTTAATTACTCACTCATTTTTGTTATAATTTCGCCTTGCTTCTTATAAATACTATTCTCAGACACAAATCCACGAACCATAGAAAGTGGATACACCTGTGCACATTTTCCAATTACAGTTCCTGGATTTAGTACACTATTACAGCCAACCTCTACATTGTCACCAATCATTGCACCCATCTTTTTGAGGCCCGTTACTACCTTTTCGCCATTGTAGTCTATTGTCACAAGTGTCTTATCTGATTTTACATTAGAGGTAATTGATCCAGCTCCCATATGGGCTTTATAACCTAAGATAGAATCACCTACATAATTATAATGTGGCACCTGTACCTGATCAAATAATATAACATTCTTAAGTTCCGTAGAATTACCAACAACTGCCCCTTCACCAACAATTGCATTTCCACGAATGTAGGCACAATGGCGGATTTGTGCATCCTTTCCAATGATTGCAGGTCCATTGATAGATGCAGAAGATGCAACTGTTGCACTCTTAGCAATCCAGATATCTTCTCCAACTTTATCATATTCATTCTCAGACAGTTCTTTCCCTATCTCAAGAATAAAAGCTCCTATCTTAGGAAGTACTTCCCATGGATATGTGATCCCCTCAAATACTTTGTGTGCAATGGTTTTCTCTAAATTGTATAGTTTGGTAACAGCGATTTTTTCATACATAAGACTTTTTCTCCCATAATTTATTGGTGTAATTAATAATTTTATCTATTTAACTTTTAATTGCTTGGCTTTAGAATATTTAACATTTAATTGTTTGCCTTTTAAAACATTTGCCTTTTTAATGTTTGGCTTTTATTTTCGACCTGCATTTTATTTATATATAGACTTTGCTTCTTCAAAAAATGTACCTAATACAGCTTGATTATTAAGCCCCTTAACACCATTGGTCATGCGGCTTACAAAGCCTTCAAGTTTTACCATGTATTCTTCTTTTGTGATCTCTCCATTTGCCACCATCGTAAGTCCCTTTTCCCAGCTTGCAGTAAGTTCTGCATTTAATAACGACTTAATAGAGGTATTTACCACATCATAGATCATTTCCCCTTGTAGAGTAGGTGTAATAATCTGGGTCTTTTTATTCAGCGCTAAATATTCTATCTTCACTAATTTATTTAATATTTCAGCTCTGGTTGCACTGGTACCAATACCACTGCCTTTGATTTGTGCACGAAGTTCTTCATCCTCTATTAACTGACCTGCATTTTCCATAGCTAGAATCATGGAACCTGAACTGTATCTTTTGGGAGGTGTAGTTTCTCCAGTTTTTATACTCATAGCCTTAACATCAAGAAACATCCCTTTCTTTAATGTCTTAATAAGATCAATAAAGTTGGTGTCCATGGAATCTTCATCTGAAGCATCCTCATTTTTATCTTTTTCCGTATTTCCCTCATCCTCTTTGTCTTTTTCGCCACGCTTATCAAAAGAGTTCTTCGCAATTTTTAGAAAACCTTCATCTAATAATACTTTAAAAGAAGAAAAGAAGCATTCCCCTTCCATCTTAGTGGTTATACTAATTTTTTGATACATTGCAGGGGAAAAGAAAATACTTAAAAATCTTCTGACAATGACTTCATAGACCTTTGCAGTTGTTGGATTCAGAGAATGTAAGGCATTTAAACCTTGTCCAGTAGGAATGATTGCGTAATGGTCTGTTATCTGTTTATCATTGACATACCTAGTCTTAGATAAATTCTTATAACTACCTTTTTCTAATACTTCAGCTGCATATTCCTTACATAAATGGTAATTTCTAAGTCCGCTGATATTCTTATGAATTTCTTTGCTTACAGCAGTTGATAGTACCCTGGCATCTGTTCTTGGATAGGTAACTAATTTCTTTTCGTACAATTCCTGTGTGATTTTTAGGGTTTGATCAGGACTTATTTTAAACAATCTAGAACATTCATTTTGTAATTCAGCCAAATTAAAGAGTAAGGGTGGATTCTTTGTTTCTTTCTTTTTCTCGAGATTAAGAATTTCGGCTTTTAATGTGTCTTCTTCTAGTACATCATGGCCTAAATTAACTTTTCCATTTTCTTGTTTTTCAATAAAGTCAGGCACTTTATTGATAACTTCCTTCACCAGTTGAATTGCTGTTTCTTGTTCTTTAAAACCATTCTCTTTATATAATAAGGTGGACGCATAATATTTAGAACCTTCTACTGCTCTAAATTCTCCTTCAAAGGTCTTACCAGAAACCTCCAAAGTATTTAGCACCCGGTAAAAAGGTGTCTTAACAAAAGCTCTGATTTCCCGTTCCCTTCTTACTATCATTCCTAGTACACAAGTCATTACTCTACCAACCGCAATTGCAGAACGTTTTCCATTATTTAAACTATCCGTTACACTTTGCCCGTACTTAAGAGTTAGTACTCTGGAAAAATTAATCCCCATAAGATAGTCTTCTTTGGCCCTTAAATATGCAGAATCAGATAAATTGTCATAGTCAGATAATAGTTTGGCTTCTTTGATGCCTCTAAGGATTTCATCCTCTGTCTGAGAATCAATCCATACACGACGTTTTTCCTTACCCTTAGGCACATTTGACAGCTGATCTACTAATCTGTATATATATTCTCCTTCACGCCCGGAGTCAGTACATACATAAATACAACTTACATCTTTTCTGTTTAGCAGACCTTTTACTGTCTGAAATTGCTTGCTGACATTTGGAATAATTTCATATTTATATTCTTTAGGGAGAAATGGGATGGTCTGAAGACTCCACCTCTTTAGAGCCTTATCATACTCTTCTGGATAGCTCATGGTTACTAAATGGCCAACACACCAAGTAACAATGTTATTCTCTGATTCCATAAACCCATCATGCTTTCTAAAATTGTCCTTTAATGCTTTGGCAAATTCCTGGGCAACACTTGGTTTTTCTGATATATATAGATTTTTAGACATAGATTCCAACTTTCCTATTCGTTCTTGCAGTTATGATTTATCAACTGTAAAATGATTGCACTTGGATTCATCATAACACAATTTGCTTTATTTTTAAAGTATAACAAAGTTACTATTACAACTTCCTATCCTTAGGCACTCTGGCTGTATTGTATCGCGATCTAAGACATAATAGTATTTTCCACTGTACTTTTACCTGGGTATTAGATATAATACTTATAAGAAAATAGTACAAGGAGACAGTATGTGTCAGTATCATATATTCAGTGACTCCTCCTGTGATACACCGGTGGAGCTTTTACAATTTCATAATATAACTTTAGTACCTTTTTATATAACCTTTGACAAAGAAAATTATCTAAAAGAGAATATAGAAATCACAAATCAAAAATTTTATGATATTCTTCAAAATGAAAATGTATTTCCTAAAACATCTTTACCTTCTGTAGAAGATTATATAAATAAATTTGAGTCTGCCATAGTAGAAGGAAAGGGTGTACTATGCCTTTGTCTAACCATGAAATTTAGCGGTTCTTTTCAATCAGCTGTAAATGCAAAAAATATTCTTCTAGAAAAATATCCTGATGCGAACATACATATCGTTGATTCCATTCAGGCAACTGCTGGTCAAGGCATATTATTAATGCAGGCAGCCTATATGAGGGAGGCTGGATATACTCTAGTGGAGACTGTAAACCGCCTAAATGAGATTAAGCCAACTGCTAGAATTATGTTTACTGTAGATACACTTGAGTATTTGCAAAAAGGTGGACGTATTGGTAAAGTTACCTCTCTTGCAGGAACAATGCTAAATTTAAAGCCTTTAATTCAGCTAAAAGATGCAGAATTGATCCCTTATTCTAAAGTACGAGGACGTAACAAATCTTTACAAAAAATTCTTGAAATGACAGTAGAATATTTTAGAGAAACAGGTGAAAAGTACGAAGATTACGACTTTTGTCTTGCAAATGCAACATCCCCTGATGATGTTAAATATGTACAAACAGAACTCGAAAAAATAATAGGTAAAGAAATAACCTATCCATATTTCCAAGTAGGTGTGACTATTGGAACAAATACTGGCCCCGGTGCTGTAGGGATCTGCTTTGTTAGAAAATTCGATTCGAAATAAGATGAATTGAGGAGGATGTAATGTCGCCGAAAAAACAATATTATGAGAATGTCGCTGACAGCTTAATTGAAAAATTCAATTTACGAGGCATTGAAGGCTATTACTGCGATAATTCCTCAGAAGCCTTAGCAATGGCCAAACGTTTTCTTACTCCTGGATGTTCCATCTCCTGGGGTGGATCAGAAACCTTAGAAGAAATCGGACTAATAAATGAATTAAATGACTCTGATTATGTTTTATATGACAGAAGTCAAGCACATACCCCTGAAGAAAAGAATCTAATTTATAGTAAGACAGTTACAGCAGATTATTATTTTATGAGTTCTAATGCCATTACTTTAGATGGTCAGTTAGTAAATATTGATGGTGCTGGAAACAGGGTAGCCTGTCTCATTACCGGCCCTAAAAATGTTATTATCATAGCTGGCATGAATAAAATAGTAACAGATGTAAACACTGGTATGGAAAGAGTAAGAAATATGGCTGCTCCACCTAATGCTGTAAGGCTTGGTTTTAATACCCCCTGTGCAGAGATTGGAAGATGCGTTAATTGTCTAGTAGATGATTGCATCTGCTGTGAAATTGTAATTACGCGCAAGTCTAGAATACCTGGCAGAATAAAAGTAATATTAGTAGGTGAAGAACTTGGATTTTAAAACCATGCTCTATAATGTATTATTGAAGAGAACTTAATAACTTAGAACATATTATAAAGAATTTGTGAACTTATAACCATTCATGAACAAAACTAGGAGGCATAAATGAGCGATTGCAAAACTTTAAATCAATCTAGCAATGTATCTGTAGATGTAACTAAAATTGTAAAATATGTATGTATCGCTGGCGTTTTAATTGTATCTGTAATATTTATTTCAAGATGTATTACAAAGCTATTGGATAGTAATCGATAGAAAAATAAAGATAATGATTACATCATACAAAGATGAGATAATAATCAGAATTACTAATAAAAAAGTGCTTTTAAAAGCACTTTTTTTATTAGTTGAGGTCTCAAATCAGATTTTATTTCATGTAATTTTCAACCTATACTTAAGCCCCCACTTTATGAAGGGATATACAACACATGAATTAATATAATGGATATTTACTAGTCAAAGCATCAACAAGCTTCATAGCTTCTGCTTTATTTGCTTCTACATCTTCAATTAACATAGAAATTGCCTGTGCAATGGTATCCATATCCTGGGTGTTCATGCCTCTAGTTGTAACAGCTGGTGTACCAAGACGAATACCACTCGTTACAAAAGGAGATGCAGGATCATTAGGTACAGTGTTTTTATTGCAAGTTATTTTTGCTGCATCTAATAATTTCTCTGTTTCCTTGCCAGTGACACCTTTGTTTTGCAAATCTACTAACATTAAGTGGTTGTCCGTTCCGCCGGATACGATATTAAATCCTCTATCCATTAAGCCTTTGCTAAGCGCCTGGGCATTGGTAATAACATTTTTAGCATATACTTTAAAGGAAGGATCCAATGCTTCCTTTAAGCACACAGCCTTAGCAGCTATTACATGCATCAAAGGTCCACCTTGAATTCCAGGGAAGATCGCTTTGTTTAATTTATACTCTTCTGCAAATTCAGCACTAGATAATATCATCCCGCCTCTTGGACCTCTTAAAGTCTTATGAGTTGTAGTCGTTGTAACATGAGCATAAGGTATTGGACTATCATGTTCACCTGCTGCCACAAGGCCAGCAATATGTGCCATATCCACCATTAACAAAGCATTAACCTCATCAGCAATTTCTCTAAACAATTTAAAATCTATTTTTCTAGCATAAGCACTAGCACCAGCGATAATTAGCTTAGGTTTAGATTCATGAGCAATTCTTCTTACCTCATCATAATCAATAAATCCTTCTTCATTGACTCCGTAAGGTATAATATTATAATAACTTCCAGACATATTAACTGGGCTACCATGGGTCAAATGTCCACCATGGGCTAGGTTCATACCCATTACGGTATCTCCGGGTTTTACAAGGGCAAATAATACTGCCATATTAGCCTGTGCGCCAGAGTGTGGCTGAACATTTGCATATGTACAACCAAATAATTCTTTTGCTCTGTCAATTGCTAGATTTTCAGCTATATCAACAAATTCGCAACCTCCATAATATCTTTTTGCAGGATAACCTTCTGCATATTTATTAGTAAGAGGACTTCCCATAGCCGCCATTACAGCCTTACTTACAAAGTTCTCAGAAGCTATTAATTCAATATGGCTATTTTGTCTACCAATTTCAAGTTCCATTGCATTTGCTAATTCTGGGTCAAATCCTTTAATATCTTCAAATGAATACATCTTTGTACCTCCATCTATTTTATAGTGGTATTATACCACAGTAAAATTTTTATGAAAAGTTATATTTCGGCCATACATCTATAAGTTAATCTTATAAAGTGTATTTATATTATATAAGTGAAAAATTAACTCGATAAATTGAATTTGTATTTTTTAACTGCGAAGTTCGAGGTTATATGCTATAATATTCCTTAGTCTAATACAAACATGGAGGTACCTATGATATGATAATAAAGACAAAACATTTCTTTGTTGATACAATAGCAATCAATGATTATGACGAAATTGTTGACCTATACAATACCAATATAGAATTCTTAGAAAAACATCAGGGCATAAAACAAATCTCACGTGAATGGTTTGAATTTGAAACAACCTCTATGAAAGAACTTAATTATATAACTTGTAAAATCATAGATTCTGTTTCTGGTAAAATATTAGGTATTTTTGATTATCTACCTGATACAGAGACTTATCTTTCTATAATAATCTTTCATAAGGATTGCAAAGGTAGAGGAATTGGTAGTGAATTTTTAGAGGAATTCTTCATATATCTCAAATCAATTGAGTCCTTAAGTTTACGCGTAGACGTTGTAACTGGATATAATGATCAGGTTCTAAACTTTTGGACCAAACATGGATTTCAAATTTATGACCATATTCAACTTAATTGGAATGATACCATATTACCTGCCGTATCTATGAGAAAATATCTCTCATAAATAAGCTTACTATATCTACTTTTTAAGATATAACAACTCACTTATGATAGTATTATAGAATGTAATCCTGTATAGTACTTATAAAAGAGAATGCTGAAGTAAATATTATTTCTAAACCTCAAAAAACCCGATTGGTTCATTTAAATTAACCAATCGGGTTATATTTTATTTCTATCTACTTATTCCAAATTACTATATCCCATCAAATGCATATCAACAGCTCTAGCCACTTCTCTGCCTTCACGGATTGCCCATACAACCAAAGACTGGCCTCTGTGCATATCACCTGCTACAAATACGTTATCTACGCTAGTTTGATACTCACCTGCATTTGTTGATACATTGGTTCTGCCATCTAACTCTACGCCAAAGGCTTTTGCCACATAATTCTCTGTACCAAGGAAACCTGCTGCAATAAATACCAAATCCACCTCTACTTCATATTCACTTCCGGCTACTTCTTCCATAATAAAGCGTTTTGCCTCTTCATTATACTTGCTTTGAAGTTTCACAATCTTAGCTTTTACCAGATTACCATCTTTATCAGCAATAAATTCTTTTACAGTGGATTCATAAACTCTTGGATCATGACCATATACATGAATTGCTTCCTCTTGACCATAGTCTGTTTTACAAACTTTAGGCCATTCAGGCCAAGGATTATCCTCTGTTCTAGAAACCGGAGCCTTTGGCATCATTTCTAACTGAACTACAGATTTAGCACCCTGTCTTACAGAGGTACCAACGCAGTCGTTACCAGTATCACCGCCACCAATTACAAGGACATTCTTACCCTTTGCATTTACACAAGCATTGTCTTCAAAGTTTGAATCTAGTAAACTCTTTGTAACACCTTTTAAGAAGTCAACTGCAAAGTAAATCCCTTTGGATTCCCTACCTGGTACTTTAATATCTCTTGGATTAGAAGCCCCACAAGCTAATATTACCCTATCATATTCCTTCTTGAGTTTGGAAACCTGAAAAGTTTTACCTACGTCCGCACCAGTTATAAAGATTACACCTTCTTCTTTCATGATATTAATTTTTCTGTCAATGATACGTTTCTCTAATTTCATATTAGGAATTCCATACATTAACAGTCCACCAATACGGTCAGAGCGTTCAAATACTGTAACCAAATGTCCTCTTTTATTGAGCTGGTCTGCAGCTGCAAGTCCAGCGGGACCAGAACCGATAACAGCAATTTTTTTACCAGTTCTAACCTTAGGAGGATTGGCGGATATAAACCCTTGTGCATATCCATTCTCAATAATTTCAAGTTCATTTTCCTTTATCGATACTGGATCTGTAACCACATTACAAGTACATGCGGGTTCACAAGGTGCCGGGCACACTCTTCCTGTAAATTCCGGAAAATTATTTGTTTTAAATAAACGACTTAAAGCTTGATTCATATTTCCGTTATATAATAAATCATTCCACTCAGGGATTAGATTATTTAGAGGGCATCCAGAAGTCATGCCATTTAGTATTACACCTGACTGACAAAATGGTACACCGCAATCCATACATCTGGCACCTTGCACTTTTTGCTCTTCTCTTGGTAGAGGTATATGAAATTCATTAAAATTCTTAATTCTTTCTTCTGGTTTTACCGATCGGCTAACCTTTCTATCATATTCCATAAATCCTGTTGGTTTACCCATATTGTACCTCCTAACCCTTTGTGTTGGCAAAAAATGCCTCAATTTGTGCCTGTTCGCTGCTTAATCCCTTTTCTTCCATCTGTACTATGGTCATAAGCATTCTTCTGTAATCATGTGGAATTATTTTCTTAAATTTAGGTAAGTAATCCTTAAAGTTTTCTATAATTTCCTTAGCCTTTGCTGAACCTGTTTGACTAACATGGTCTTCTATCATACGTTTTAATTCAAGTACATCATATTTTTCAGAGACAGCCTCCATAGAAACCATTTCTTTGTTTAATTTACGATATAAATTACTGCCTTCATCTAGTACGTATGCAATACCGCCACTCATACCTGCGGCAAAGTTCTTACCAGTACTTCCAAGTACAACCACTCTACCACCGGTCATATATTCACAACCATGGTCACCAACACCCTCAACAACTGCTGTAGCACCTGAATTTCTAACACAAAAGCGTTCACCTGCTACACCATTAATATAGACTTTACCACTGGTTGCACCATACATAGCAACATTACCAATGATAATATTCTCTTCCGGTGCAAACTTACTTATCTTTGGAGGATAAATGACTAATTTACCACCAGATAAGCCTTTACCAAAATAATCGTTGCTATCACCGCATAATTCTAAGGTAAGTCCCTTAGGTATAAAGGCACCAAAGCTCTGCCCACCACTACCGTTGCATTTGATTACATAAGAATCATCTTCTAAAGAAGTACCATGAACTCTTGTAATCTCAGAACCTAATATAGTGCCAAAAGTACGATCAATATTAGATACTTCAACTTCTAACGTTTTATTTAACTTTCCACCTAGGGTAGGTTTTAATTTCTTAAGCAGGACTTTCTCATCTATTGTATTTTCAAGTTCAAAATCATAGATTTGTTTCGGATCAAATCTAAAATCTTCTACACTTCCCACATAAGGGTTATTCAGTATTTTAGATAAATCTACTCTAGATGCTCTATGAGACACATTTTCTTTTGCCTTTAGAAGTTCTGAATGACCAACTAATTCATCAATGGTTCTTATACCGAGCTTTGCCATATATTCTCTTACTTCTTCTGCCATAAAACGCATGAAGTTAATCACATATTCTGGTTTGCCTTTAAAATTCTTACGAAGTTCAGGATTTTGAGTTGCAACACCTACGGGACAGGTATCTAAATTACACACTCTCATCATTACACAGCCAAGGGCTACGAGTGGAGTTGTAGCAAAACCAAACTCTTCAGCTCCTAGCAGTGCAGCAATTACTACATCTCTACCTGACATAAGCTTACCATCTGTTTCAACTACAACTTTTCCTCTAAGACCGTTCATAATTAAGGTCTGGTGGGTTTCTGCAAGACCTAGTTCCCAAGGAAGACCAGCATTATGAATAGAATTTCTTGGTGCTGCACCAGTTCCGCCATCAAAACCAGAGATAAGTATAACCCCTGCACCAGCCTTAGCGACACCTGCTGCAACAGTACCAACACCTGCTTCTGATACTAACTTAACAGATATTCTGGCATTCTTATTGGAATTCTTAAGGTCATAAATTAACTGAGCCAAGTCTTCAATGGAGTAGATGTCATGGTGAGGTGGTGGTGAAATCAAACCTACGCCAGGGGTTGAATGTCTTGTTTTAGCTACCCAAGGATATACTTTTTCAGCAGGAAGTTGACCACCTTCACCGGGTTTTGCACCCTGTGCCATTTTTATCTGAATTTCTTTTGCACTTACTAAATATTCGGAAGTAACACCAAAACGCCCAGATGCCACCTGTTTAATTGCAGAACATTTATTCAAACCATCTTTTCCAATTTTTAGTCTTTCTAAGCTTTCTCCACCTTCACCACTATTAGATTTACCACCTAATTGGTTCATAGCGATAGCAAGGGTTTCATGAGCCTCTTGAGAAATAGATCCATAAGACATAGCTCCTGTCTTAAAGCGTTTCACAATAGAGTCCACACTTTCTACTTCATCAATGGATATGCCTTGTTCAGGGAATTTAAAGTCTATTAATCCGCGAAGATTAATGCCTTCTTCCTCCTGTTCAATCATCTTGGTATATTCCTTAAAGGAACTATAGTCTCCAGTTCTAGTTGCTTTTTGTAGCATATGAATGGTCTTCGGATTATATAAATGCTCCTCTTTACCACTTCTAAGCTTATGAGTACCATTGTCGTCTAACGTCAAATTAGCAGTAAGACCCAATGGATCAAAGGCCTTGGTGTGAAGGTCATCTACCTGTTTTTCTATATCTTTCATGGTAATTCCACCAATACGGCTTACTGTATCAGTAAAGTATTTTTCAATTACCTCACCAGTAATACCAATGGCTTCAAAAATCTTAGAACCTTGATAGGACTGAATCGTGGAAATGCCCATTTTACTTGCAATTTTTACAATACCTTTTAATATGGCCTTGTTATAATCATTGACAGCTGCATAGTAGTCTTTATCTAACATATTTTTATCAATTAATTGTTTAATGGATTCTTGTGCTAGGTATGGATTTACTGCACAGGCACCGTAGCCTAAAAGAGTTGCAAAGTGGTGCACTTCTCTTGGTTCTGCACTCTCAAGAAGCATAGCAACTGCTGTTCTCTTCTTGGTTCTAACCAGGTGCTGATGCATCGCAGATACAGCAAGAAGGGAAGGAATTGCCACATGATTTTCATCAACACCTCTATCTGAAAGAATTAATACATTCGCTCCTTCCTTGTACGCTCTGTCTGCTTCCACAAAGATGTGATCAATGGCTCTTTCAAGAGAAGTATTTTTATAATAAATAATTGGTATTGTTTCAACCTTAAATCCAGGTACTTTCATAGACTTAATCTTTAATAAATCTGTACTAGTAAGTATAGGATTGTGTATCTTTAACACTTTACAGTTATCAGCACATTCTTCTAATATATTGCCATCTTCTCCAATATATACATCTGTAGAGGTGACAATTTCTTCACGGATGGCATCAATTGGTGGATTGGTAACCTGTGCAAACAACTGTCTAAAGTAACTAAATAACGGTGGATTATTCTTAGAAAGAATAGGTAGCGGACTATCTGTACCCATTGCTGCTACAGGTTCTGCTCCTGTTCTTGCCATAGGTAAAATAGTAGTTCTGTAATCTTCATAGGAATATCCAAACGCTTTTTGTAATTTTGCTCTTTCTTCATCATCATATTCTACTACTTTTTTATTC
Organism: Anaerocolumna sp.; assembly: GCA_047972335.1. Lineage (GTDB taxonomy): Bacteria > Bacillota > Clostridia > Lachnospirales > Lachnospiraceae > Anaerocolumna. The sequence continues at coordinate 15,784 of JBKEAO010000020.1, forward strand.
GGTATATGAAGATCCTTTAATTTAACCAGATTACTATCTAGCCACTCACCATAAGGGCTGCGTTTTGTATAACCAGTTTTTAAATCTTCATCATCTATAAGACATCCTTTTATGGTATCTACTAATAACATCTTACCAGGACGAAGTCTTTCTTTTTTCACAATTTTATCTGCAGGAATATCTAGTACACCAACTTCTGAAGATAAAATCAGATGATCATCCTCTGTTATATAATATCTAGAAGGTCTAAGACCATTACGGTCAAGTACTGCACCCATGATATCTCCATCACTAAAGAGTATGGAGGCTGGTCCATCCCAAGGTTCCATCATTGTGGCATAATATTGATAGAAATCTCTTTTTTCAGAACTTATATTTTGATCATTTGCCCATGGTTCCGGGATTGTGATGGTTACTGCTAGAGGTAAATCCATACCACTCATCACAAGGAATTCCAATGCATTATCAAGCATAGCTGAATCAGAACCTTCTGTATTAATAACAGGGAGAATCTTGTGTAAATCAGCATTTAAATATTTGGAGCGCATGGTTTCTTCTCTTGCAAGCATCTTGTCTGCATTACCACGAATTGTATTAATCTCACCATTATGAACAATTAATCTATTCGGATGCGCTCTCTGCCAGCTTGGATTTGTATTGGTACTAAATCTTGAATGAACAATAGCAATTGCTGACTCATAAACTTCATCCATTAAATCCTCAAAAAATAATCTAAGTTGTTTTACTAAAAACATTCCTTTATAAACGATGGTTCTACTAGATAAAGAAACTACATAGGTATTATCATTACTTTGTTCAAATACTCTTCTAGCAATATATAATTTGCGGTCAAAATCAAGTCCCCTCTTTACTCCAGATGGTCTTTTCACAAAACCCTGCATAATACAAGGCATACATTCGATTGCTTTCTGACCTAAAATGTCTGGATGAATGGGCACATTACGCCATCCAAGGAATTCCATGCCTTCCTTTTCAACAATAATCTCAAACATTTTCTTTGCTTGATTTTTCTTTAATTCATCCTGTGGAAAAAAGAACATGCCAATGCCATAGTCCCTTTCACTGCCAATTGGGATATTGAGTGCTGCTGTCTCTTTTTCAAAAAACTTATGTGAGATTTGAAGTAAAATACCAACACCATCTCCAGTTTTTCCTTCTGCATCTTTTCCTGCACGGTGTTCCAAATTCTCAACAATCTTTAAGGCACTTGCAACAGTTTCATGGGTTTTGACGCCTTTGATATTAACTACTGCACCGATTCCACAGTTATCATGTTCAAATCTGGGATCATACAAGCCTTGCTTTGTGCGTCTGGTTTCTTCTACACTATGTTTGTTCATAAGCACGCCTCTTTTCTTTATTATTGAATTAATCAAATGTATAGTAATACATATAATTTTTTTTATAAATCATTACTTAAAAAATGGTATTAAAAAAGGCGCTCCCAATCATTTTTAATATTGGGAACGCCGTTGTTCTTACATATTATATGATAGAACCATTATTTATGCAAGTTTTATTTGTAAAAAAGTTAATAATATTAAGTTTTTTCATGAAATATCTTAATTTAATAAAGTTGTTAATGTCCCAAAGGATAGAAACCGATATAACTATTATAATGATTTAGAATAACACAATTCATAACTTAAATTGGAGTTGATCATATGACCTATAGTTCAAATATACAAAATACAAGTAATTCCTACCAGTCAAACACTGGGTCCACCACAGCAACCACTGGCCCTACATTAAATGCAGGAACCCAATCGAATAACAATACCCAGGGATTGTATAAAGGACAGCAAATTAATGGGGAAGTAATGGACCTTAGAAATGACGAAGCCTTAGTTCGCCTTCAGGATGGAAGACTGATTAACGCAAAAATGGAAGACGCTTCTACATTATCCATTGGAGAGAAAGTTACCTTTAAAGTTTTGGATGTGACTAATACTAATCTTACCTTAAAGATCATCTCTGATGGAGCCACTTCCTCTCTTGATCAAATACTTGATAAAGCTCTTGATCTAGCTGGCCTTAGTAAAAACAGCAGAAACAAGGAGATTGTAGGAGAACTGCTAAAACAGCAAATGTCAATTGACAAGAACGCAATAAACCTCATATTAAAACAGTCCTTGGCGTTTAAAGGTACACCAATTAGCACCTTGGTATTACTAAATAAATACCAATTTCCAGTTACCAAAGAAAACCTTAAGTTATTTGAAGACTATGAAAAACACGCCCATAATATCTATACTGACCTTGAGAATATATCGGGCTCCATAACAGATTTGTTTCAGTCTAATGATGTTGCAGATGAAGTATATCTAAAAGAAAGTAAGCAACTATTACAAATGTTATTTACTGATCAAACCAACGAATTAAAATCTGACAATACACTCTCTATGTTAACCTTGTCCAAGGAAAGCATGACTGAACTACAGCAATTAATGGCTTTGCCAAAGGAAAGTCTATTAAAAGAATTTGTACAAAACACTGGTCTGTTAAATAATCCTAGTGCTTTATCAGCTGAGCAAGTCAGGGAGTTATTAGCCCTGTTAAAAACCGCTGGTAGCACAAATATCACTGGGGAATTAGAAAGATTGTTAGACACTCACAATATATCACAGGAAGTTACCTCTACTGATTTAATAGAAAATAGTAAGAATCGTTATACTAAAAATTTAGAAAATCCACCTCCTGTTCTTACAACTGATGGACATGAAAATCATACTATATATAATAAGAATGAATATAACCTGATAGAATACTTAAAGAACAACGGTATACCATCTAAAGACTTAAATAACATAAATCTTAAAATTGACCTCCTTACTTATATATCAAGTCATATCGATTCCTTTGAAGTACAAACCGCCAAAGAATTACTAAATAGTAAAGACTTTAAGGAACTTATAAAGGACCAACTCCTCACCAAATGGTCCATAACACCGGATGAATTTTCTAATAAAGAAAAGGTTGATAATCACCTTGAAAGTTTGACAAAAGACATAAAAAATTTGTCAAGTTTTTTAGAGCAAACTTCACTATCACATAGCTCCACCGTAGGAAACCAAGCTACTAAATTAATGGATAATCTTAATTTCATGAATCAACTAAATCATTTTTTTACCTATACCCAAATTCCATTAAAGCTACATACTGGGTATACCAAAAGTGAATTATATGTTTATTCAAAGCGCAAACCCACAGGTGAAAGTAATGACAACGTTAGTGTCTTGTTACATCTGGACATGAACCATCTCGGTCCTTTAGATATATATCTAAAGCTTGCAAAAAATCAACTTGATAGCACCTTTTACTGTGACAGCGACCAAGTTATTTCACTTGTTTCTAGTCAAATAAATAAGTTAGAGCAAATATTAACAGAGAAAGGTTTTCATTTTACAACTTCAGTCCAAGCAAGAACGAAAACCGTTCATGTAATAAAGGAAATACTAGATGAAGAATCCACAGATTCCTTTGGGATAAGGTATAATTTTGATGTTAGGGCATAAAGTTGTTCCTAATTTATTTACAATATTTTGAAAGTATGCTAATATAAAAAGATAGATGGATAAAATAAATATGAAATGTAATCTTCAATTATACTGATAAAGAAGCAATTTAACATACTTTCTAAATATATGTTAATATGTAGAGAGCGAGGTAATTATGAAAAAATCTCATCAAACTTTAATTTTTATCACTTCTAGTATATTGTATCTGCTTATACTGTACTTTGCTACAGATTATATAAGGGTACATTACTCTGCACAATATAATTACATTCCTAGTCAAATATTTACTTTTATATGGAGTTTTGTTTTCTCATTCGTTTTATCTATTGATCATATAAAGAAGATAGCTTCAAAAGGAAAATTAAAAGTTAACATCTCATATTTAATTTTCGCTGTATTAT
>JBKEAO010000065.1:0-79806 GCA_047972335.1 Anaerocolumna sp.
ATTGGTTTATAACTTTGGTAAAGCAGATAAAAAAAGTTCAAACTCCTACAGGACAGTCGAACAGTGAACTTTTTTTATCTAAACCAAAGCTTATAAACCATAAGTAACTTCACAAATTCATCATAGTCACAACTATAAAAAAGTCTGTATCACGATAATAAATATAGTGTATCGGCTAAATTTATCAAGCAGAATATAGATTATTAACTGCGAAGTTTGTGTTATAGACATTTTTATGCTTAGTAAAAGTAGAGAAACAAACAGTGAAATAGACAGTGAAATAGACACAGAAATAAACAGAGAAATAAATAAGAAGAAAGAGGAGAAATAAACAGAGAAATAAATAAGAAGAAAGCAGAGAAACAAGCAGAGAAACAAACAGAGAAACAAACAGTTTAATACAGGGAAAAACAGAAAAAATGGGAGATTCTGGCTGATAATTATTAGGCAGCTTGAAATTTTACATAATAGAACTAAATTACAATATACAGAACAATTTTACAATACCAGAGGAGAGAGTTCCTGTAAAATATAGATAAATAGTAACTATGTAGTGATGTATTATAAGATATGTTTGAACTGTTGCGATAAATAATAGAAAGAGAGGGGTTTATGAACGATATAACTACTTTGTTAAAAGAACTAACGTTAGAAGAAAAGGCTACTCTAGTAGGAGGGACGAATTCATGGAATACAGCAGAGATATCTCGTCTTAAGGTATCCTCACTTTTTATGACAGATGGACCTCACGGTTTGAGAAAAGTAAGGAAAGCAAATGGAGGTTTTGGGGTGGCGGACAATGAACATTCTACAGCCTTTCCCACTTCTGCTACAGTTGCATCTTCCTGGGATGTTAATAATGCATACCTGATGGGAGAAGCGATTGCCAATGAATGTATAGATGCTAAGGTAGATATATTACTGGCACCGGGGATTAATATTAAGAGAAGTCCTTTGTGTGGAAGGAATTTTGAGTATTATTCTGAAGATCCTCTGGTTTCTGGTGCATTTGGTGAAGCATTTGTAAATGGGGTACAAAGTAAAGGTGTGGGGTGCAGTGTTAAACATTTTGCCGCCAATTCCAATGAAAATTATCGATTTATAGGAAATAGCATTGTAGATGAGAGAGCCTTTAGAGAGATATACTTAAGAGCGTTTGAGCGGGTTGTAAAGGTAGCAAAACCATATACTCTTATGTGTTCCTATAATCAAATCAATGGTACCTTTGCCTCTGAGAACAAAGAATTGCTGACTGATATTTTAAGAAATGAATGGGGATATGAGGGATTGGTGATGACTGACTGGGGAGCTACTTGTAATCGTGTCGAGGGGGTTGCTGCAGGATGTGATCTGGATATGCCAGGAGATGTGCTTCACAATAAAAAATCAATTATAAAAGCTGTGGAAGAAAGTACATTACCCATGGCTTCACTGGATAAATGTGTGTCTAGAGTCCTTCATCTAATGAATAAGTGCAGCAATGAAAAGAAGGGAAAGGAAGAAGTTTTAAAAGATAATGGAGCACTTGCTTGTAAGATTGCTAAAGATAGTGGGGTATTACTAAAAAATGATGGAAGTCTACCGCTTACAGGTAGAGAGAAATTACTTGTAGTAGGAGAAATGTTTGAAAAAATGCGCTATCAAGGAGCTGGTTCCTCCCTTATTAATCCGCCTAATGTAATTACACCAATGAATGCCTTTGATCGCAAGGGCATTACATACACTTACGAAAAGGGCTACCGTTGCTTTTATGAAAAACAGAACAAAGCATTAGAAGAATTAGCACTTACAAAAGCTAGTGATGCGGATACCATATTGTTTTTTGGAGGACTTTCAGATTTTGAAGAGAGTGAAGGTTTTGATAGAGAACACATGAGGTTGAGTCATAATCAGACAGAATTACTAAAAGCGCTTATTGAGACAGGGAAGAAGGTTATACTTGTCTTATATGCTGGTGTACCTGTAGAACTGCCCTTTATAGAAGGGCTAGCAGGTATTCTTAATATGTATCTGCCTGGAATGTATGGAGGAGAAGCCACCTGGGCCTTGTTATATGGAGAAGCAACTCCCTCTGGAAAGTTAGCAGAAAGTTGGCCTATGCGTGCAGAAGATAGCTGTTGTTTTGCAGATTATAATCATAGTCCTATCTCCACGTATTATGAAAGTATCTATGTTGGTTATCGTTATTATGATAAGGCTCAGACTAAGCTTAGGTTTCCTTTTGGGTTTGGACTTTCCTATACAACTTTTGACTACACAAACATAAGAAAAGAAGAAAAGGATGGGAAGATCACAGTTTGTGCAGATATTAAGAATACAGGCAAAGTTCATGGAGCTGAAGTGATACAGCTTTATGTTAAGAATGGCGTTAGTTCTACCTTTAAAGCAGAAAAAGAACTACGAGGGTTTACTAAGGTATTTTTGCAGCCTGGAGAGAAAAAAGCAATTTCAATAGAATTCTCTTTAAAAGATTTATCCTATTGGAATAAAGAAAAACATCAGTGGGTCCTTGAGAATGGAACTTATGAGATATTACTAGGAGCCTCGTCTGCTGATATTCGACTTACCTGTGAGTTATTCGTTGTAAGTGGAGTAAATGAGGTGTCACCCTATTCATCTGAAATTGAGAAAATATACCGTATACCTCCAAGGGAAATGCCAGCTTGTTATACAGAACTTTCCGGAGTCAAACAGTCTTGTGATACATTAGATGCAACCTTAACCATGGAGTCTTCTCTAAAGAGTTTTAAACGTACGATAGTAGGGAAAATTTTTTATATGGCTGTTATGGGCGTAATCCAAAAGCAACATAAGAAGGCTGTAAGAATGCCAGATTCATTAGAGAGAGATACAAGGCTTAAGAATTCTTACTTTCTATTTAGAATGATGCCGACTAACTCCTTGCGGTCTATGTGCATGTCCTCTAGTGGTAAGTTTACTTATGATGTAGCATTAGGAGTTGTCCATATGGCAAATGGACATTTTATAAAAGGCATTAAGGCAATGTTAGGGAAAGATAGCTTGACCCTATAAAAACCATACAAAAAGGAGAAGCAACTTATATGAAAAACAGAAAAGAGTTATTTCAGAAGCCAATATTATCTTCTCGTATTAAGTCCCAGGATACTACAGGCAGAGAAAGGTGGATTGGGTATTTACTTGGACCAGCAGGGGCTTTGCTTTTAAATGCAGTTTTGGCGACTTACTTAAATGTATACTACACAGATGTATTAGGACTTACAAAATACTGGGGAGGACTTTTTCTGGTAATATTTCCTATTGCATCAAAAATTATAGATGCCATTACCAATATTCTAATGGGGTATTTTATTGATCGTACTAAAACAAAAGAAGGCAAAGCAAGACCTTGGCTTTTATTATCCGCTCCATTACTAACAATTTCAGGCATCCTATTATTTGCAGTACCAAATGTAGGAGATACGTTACAGATTATATGGGTAATGTTATCCTATAATTTATTCTATTCTTTTGCCTTTACCATATACAATATGAGCCATAATCTTATGGTTCCACTATCCACGAGGGACACCATGCAAAGAGGTAAGTTATCTGTCTTTAATCAAATCGCAACCATAATGATGAGTGGGATCCTTGTTGCTTTGGTATTTCCTATGGTTATTATGCCGATGATAGGTCTAGATAAAGGATTATGGATTGTAGTTATGGGAATGATAGCAGCCCTTGCATTGCCATTAACCTTACTTGAATATTACTTTACAAAGGAAAGGGTTACTGAGGAAACACAAGGGTATGATCAGGAGAAGATACCTTTTTCTAAGCAATTAAAAGCAATTTTTACGGATCGTTTTATGCTACTTATATTTGGATATTTTTTATTCCAGCTAACTGGAATGACCATAAAAAACCTTGGGTTGGTATATTATAGTAATTATGTTCTTGGTACTTATAATGATGGAATCACCCAGATGTTATTATCAGTTATAGGCGGTATTCCAATGGGAATCGGTGTTTTCGCTGTGTGGCCTTTGGCTAAGAAGTTTGGTAAAAGAAATGTAACCTTAGTAGGATTTATTTTATATGCAATTGGAAGTGCTATTTGTTGGATGTTTCCAACTAATATGGGTATTGTATTAATCGGACAATTTATTAAAAACATTGGAGGTCTTCCTTGTGCATATGTATTCATGGCTTTGTTTGCAGATACATTAGATCATTTGGAATGGAAAGTAGGTTTTCGCTGCGATGGTATTGCTATGTCCTTTTATAATACCATAGCAGTTGCCATGACCGGTATATGCACAGGTATATTTAACGGTTTGTTATCTGCAACCGGTTATATTGCACCTTACTATGATGATGCAGGCATACTAATTGCTACTCAGTCAGAAAAAGTAAAGGACGTAATCACCTTTTCTTTTGTAGGGCTTGAAACCATAACAAGTATTTTACTTATTGTTCTACTAATATTTCTAAGCGTTGAAAAAGACATTATTAAAAAGCAAAATGAGATTAAAGTTAGAAGAGAAGAAGCTTAGTAGAGAAGGAAGAAACATAGAAGGGAACATATAAAGAAACATAGAAGGGAACATATAAAGAAACATAGAAGGGAACATAGAAGGGAACATAGAAAGGAACATAGAAAGGAACTGAAATCATGTTAAGTATTGATGTTTTGAATATAGAAGGCCTTAAAAATGGATGTATTACAGATAGAAGACCTAATATATCATTTTCACTTGAATCAGACAGGGAAGGAGAGCGCTTATCTGAAGCTATTATATCAGTTGGAGATTTGAGCTTTCCTACAAAAGATCAGATCAACAATGTATATGAAGGGGAACTAAAACCTTTTACAAAGTATGCTGTGAAGGTTGAGGCAAAAGGTACCAGTGGGGAGAGTTGTATAGCCACAACTTTCTTTGAAACAGGAAGACTTGATACCCCATGGTTAGGAAAATGGATTACCGATTTAAGCTATGATTTTCCTGAGAAAGTATCTCCTATACCTATGTGCTTTCGTCTTAAATTTGCTATAGGTAAGAAAATACAACGTGCTTGGTTGAATACAACAGCCTTGGGAGTTTATGAACTTACTTTAAATGGTGAGAAAGTTGGAGAAGACTATTTTGCCCCAGGATTTACTTCTTATGATCATCAGATACAGTATCAGACCTACGAGATTACCAAGATGATAAGACAAGAAAATATATTTATAGCAGTGGTAGCAGGTGGTTGGGCAGCAGGCTCCTTTAATTATAAAAGAAAAAATAAAATAAATGCTGATAGGCAGGCGTTTCTAGGTGAATTATATATAGAGTATGAGGATGGATCTAGACAAGTGATTGTTACTGATGAAACGTGGCAGGTAACACAAGATGGTAACTATAAGATGGCTGAGTGGTACGATGGAGAAACCTATGATGCCAGAGTAGATTTAGATAAGGTAAATTGGAAACAGGCAGATTGTACCAAACCTCGTAAAAATTCAAAAATACTAGCGCAATATGGTTCCCCTGTAAGAGAACAAGAAATTCTGAAACCTCAAAAGATATCAAAGGCTCCCTCTGGTGAGATTATTTATGACTTTGGGCAAAATTTTGCAGGTGTCATTCGTGTAAAGTGTAAAGGGAAGGAAGGGCAGGAGATACGATTTCGACATGCAGAGGTCTTAGTAAAGGGTGAACTCTTTGTAAAATCTCTACGTACCGCAAAAGCGAGTGCCACGTATATATGTAAAGAGGGGGAACAGACCTACTCTCCAAGACTTACGTATATGGGATTTCGCTATGTAGGTGTTAGTGGCATAAATATAGAAGACCTAGAATTAGAAGCAGTGGTAATTCATTCTGAATTGGAGGAAACGGGAAGTTTTTCTTGCTCAAATGAGCTGATCAATCAATTGCAGAGTAATATTCGATGGGGTGGAAAGTCTAATTTTGTGGATATTCCAACAGATTGCCCTCAAAGAGATGAGCGCCAAGGCTGGACAGGGGATTTTTCTGTTTTTGCAAGTACAGCTTGTTACAACTTTGATATGGGGCGTTTCATTGATAAATGGTTGGTTGACTTAAGGGCAGAACAATCTAAGGGTGGTGGTATACCTATGGTGGTACCAAGAGCAGGAGATAGTTGGCCGGTTATGGCTAATTCTTGTTGGGGCGATAGCTGTATACTAGTTCCTTGGGCAGAATATCTTGCACGAGGAAATATAGGTCTTCTTAAAAGACAGTATCCTTCTATGAAAAAATTTCTTAAGGCCGCAAAATGGTGGTCTGAATTTTTAGCATTGACACCAAATAGCCGTAAGATTTGGAGATTTCCTTTTCATTTTGGTGACTGGTGTGCCCCAGATGAAAGTATTCAACAATGGCTAAAAAAAGGAAAGTGGGTTGGAACCGCTTATTTTGCTAATTCTTGTGCAATTGTTTCACAGATTGCTGAACTATTGGGGGAAGTAGAAGATGTTACTTACTATAAAGAACTTAGTAAAGGGATCATGAAAGCCTATTCTAAAGTCTTTACGAATGGTAATGGTAGGTTAAAGAGAGAGTTTCAAACAGCCTATGTACTTCCCTTATATTTTAATATGGTAAACGGTCTGGAAAAGAAGAATATGGCGCAAAATCTAGATAGGCTTGTAAAGGAAGCAGATAATCATCTGACAACAGGTTTTACTGGGACACCTTATCTATTATTTGCTTTATCAGATCATGGATATGTTACAACAGCATATGATGTATTATTGCAAGAGACCTGTCCTTCCTGGCTTTATGAAGTAAAGGCAGGAGGTACGACAATTTGGGAACGCTGGGATGCTTTGCGTCTTGATGGTTCAGTTAATATAGGTGATTTAACAGGAAAGAAAACTGAAGAGGAATCAGGCGGTGGAATGGTTTCCTTTAACCACTATGCCAATGGAGCAGTGGGAGATTGGTTATACCGACGTGTAGCAGGAATTGAAGCCATAAGTGGAGGATACAAAACTTTTTGCATTGCACCAGTGCTAGACAATAGAATCACTTGGGCAAAAGGTAGTGTTAAGACTCCTTATGGAAGAATTGCCTCTGACTGGAAAGTAGAAAATCATAGGTTCTTTATAGAGGTGGAGGTACCTGTCTCCACAGAGTGTACCTTAGTACTACCTAATAAAGAAGTGCATACGCTTTACAGTGGAAAGTATAAATATTCATGCAATATATAATTCTATTCATGGATATATAATTCTATTCATGGATATATGATTCTACTTATGAGTATATAATTCTACTCATGCAATATATAGTTCTATTATTGCATACATTATATCCATATACTGGATATAAAAGTCAAAGGGCGATTTATCTTGTTTTAATGTTTAGCTTTAAGAATACAGGTTATTTAAAGACAAGTTCTGGTTAATATTGTCTTGATAACCTGTTATTTTTTATTGCGAAATTCTTTAGGGGTAAGACCAACCTTCTTTTTAAAAACATTTTGAAAATAACTCTGACTAGAAAAACATAGATAAAAGCTGATTTCGCTAATGGACTTATCTGTATAGGATAAGAGGTATTTCGCTTCTTCTATCTTTCTGCTGTTGATATAATCATTTATGCCAAAACCAAGTTCTTGCTTAAATTTCGTTGATATAAAGGAACGACTTTTGCAAACAGCTGCGGCTACGTCCTCCACATTAATGGGCTGATTGGTATTAGCATTGATATAATTGATACATTCATATACTGTAAGTGAGATTCCAGAAGGAATTTTAGAAGCAAGAACCCGTTCTGTATAATCAAAGAGCATCTGGTATTGTAAATTATATATTTCTTCTAAAAGATTTAACTTCTCCATCTTCTGAATATAAATATCGCTAAGTTGATAGGCACTTTCCATATCAAGTCCACCTTGTATAGCCGCTCTGGTAGCTAGGGTTGTGCTGGCAATAAAAAGATTTTTAATTTGCCGAATGGAATTGTCTGCTACAAGGCCTGGTGTAATCCTAATTGGTGCTTCAAAAAGCTTCTTTAAGGAGGCCAAATCCCCATTTTCAATTAAATTTAAGTAATGTTTTTCAAATTGATAGGTATTGTGAAAATGCTGATCCTCTTTGGCGGAATATATCTTCGTGGTATGTTCAGAAGTAATAGGGATTAGCATATTATTATTTTTGTAATCAACAATATCTTCAGGCATTAGAGAAATTTGGTTAAGGGAATGGTGAATAAAGCATAGTATGTGCAAAAATCTGTCAAAGGTAATAGTGGGTAGAGAGGTAAAAAGTTCAGTGAAAATTTCTAAAAAAGAAGATGGAATGCCAGCATCTAACATAATGTCAGAAATTAATTTGCTGGATATATGGATGTTTGTTAATGGACCTATCACGATGCAGCTATTCTCATTTTTTAAATCTTGTACTATGCCATAGTAAAAGAAGTGTTTGGTGGTTAAAAAAGCAAGAGGTTGATCCGTACTTAATAACTCCTCTTTATATTTAGAAAAAGGATCTAACTTCTGATTCATTTCAGGTAACATAAATTCTTCCTTACCATCTACTAGGAATCGTATAGGGATATTAATACAATGATATATATGTCTACAAAGATGGAGTATATCTATATTTTTCATGTTAACCTCAGGAAATTTTTGGTGTTATTTTAAACTCCGCACTAAACCAGTTATCCAATCACTTGATAAACTCCGCACAAAATGAATTATCCAATTACTTGATAAATTTAGCATTTAGTTTAAGGATATTATCATGATGCAGACTTTTTTATTGCCCTGATTCCTAATATGGAAGTTACGAATAGTTCATATCATACTTGCATTATATAATATAGCAATATGGTCGTCAAGGAATGGGTAATACTTCCTATATACATTTTTGACCTGTGAATGGGTAATACTTCCTATATATACATTTTTGTCCCATGAATGGCATATAATAAGTATTATAATAACTTAAAAAAATGATTTAAGACCAAAAATTTGGTCTTAAATTTATGAGTAAGGATTTTGATTTTAAGGAGGTGTATCATGAAAAAGATAATATGTGTGATCCTTATGCTCGCAATCATACTCACTTCAACATCTACGGTTGAGGCTAGAGGTCATAACAGATACGATGATGACAGAGAAGACCGAGATGCGTGGGAAGGCTGGGACTGGGAAGATTGGGAAGATAGTTGGAAAAAAGGATATGAATATTGGTTTAGCATGAAGGATAAACAGGTTATAAGGTACAAAAAGTGTGTGATTCCAACCAAACCTATTATTGAGGGTATGGGGGCTAAGGTAACATTTAAAGCATCTACAGGTGTTTTAAAAGTTGTAAAAGAATCTATAGTAATAGTGATTGATTTTAAGAAAAAAAGTGTAAGTGTAAACGGGGTTAATGATAAAAAATCTGATATATTTACAAGTAAAGAAAGAAATCGTCCAATTGTTGTATTAAAGTATATAGCAAAACAATTTGGTTTGATTATTGAACAGGATGATGACGATATTATTGTAAGTATTCCGGAATTAAGTGCACCAACTAATATAATCATTACACTAGTTGGCACTACTGCTAAGGCAAACACCATCAATGGCACGACCCAGTATCTGACTGCTACTGCAAAGATTACACAAGGTCAGGCAACTGGAGGCAGAGCTGAACTTTATGTTGGCTCTAAACTTGTAGCAACAGATAAAAGTATTCTTGCTACGGATAAAAGTGTTGATTTTACCACTTCTGATGGTTCACCTACAAATGATGAACTAAAAACGGTGATTCCAAATGGTGGAATAGTAACTGTTAAGCTTTATAATGCAAGCAACCATGTTATTGGTAGTAGTAAGGATAATCCTACATTAACGGTAGATTACATTGCTCCAATCATAGGTGGAATTTATTCTGCAAATTATGATTCTACAAGCAGTAAGCTTACAATTGCAGTAACTGGAGCAACAGCTAATGGTGATTTTGTGGATGTTACAAAACTAATCTTGATGGATTCGGTAACAGGTAGAACGTATCAATTGACTAACACCTCAAAGACTGGTTCCACCGGATCTATTGTAAATAGTAATCAACTTGTAGTAAATGTTGGTACCACAGATAGATTAGGAATTGCTATACTAGGTTCCAATACGCTATATCTTAAGATTGCAGCTGGCTCATTATTATCCGATGCAGCAGGAAATACGTCTATAGCGATAGGTGCACCCATAATGGTTCCTCTAACTTATCAATATATTTTAAATGCACCAACCAATGTATCAGTTACTCCGATTGGTGGGAATACGGTAGCAAATACACTCAATGCATCTACAATTTTAATGAATGCATCTGCCAAAATAACACCAGGTCAGGCAACTGGAGGTCGAGCAGAATTATATGTTGGTACAATTTTAGTCGCTTATGATACAACTATCGCGGCGTTAGATGATACAGTAACCTTTACTACCTCGGATTATTCGCCAACAAATGCTAAATTGCAGACAGCAATACCTGTTGGTGGCGTTGTAACTGTGAAATTATACAGCTTTGATGGTAAAACTGCAACAAGTACAGTTGGAAATCCTACTCTTACAGTAGATTACATCCCTCCAACTATTAGTAGTGTTACCTCTGCAATTTATGATAAGGGAAATAATGTAATCTATCTAAATGTAACTGGAGCAAGTTCTGCGGTAGATACTTTTGATGTGACAAAACTTACCCTCTATGATACTGCAACGTATAAGAGTTTTCAACTTACAAATGCAATAAATACGGGATCAAAAGCAACGGTCAACAATTCAAATACAATCATTATCAACTTGGGTAGTAGTGATCGAAACAATTTAAAAGGATTTCAGGATACAACACTATATCTATCTATTAGTGGTGGAGCCCTTATTAAAGACACTGCTGGTAATGAATCTGTTTATTATACAGCTACAACTCAAATACCTGTATCTGTTATAAAGTAAGAATATATAGAATTAGAAAAATATGAGAGAAAAACTGCTTTTATAGATAAGACTATAAAAGCAGTTTTTTAGTCTCAAAGTCCTAATTAGGAAATTAGTACTATTTCGACAAAAAGAGTCAAAAAAGACCAAAAAACAGCATTGAATAACGTAAGAATTTCGTAATAAGTGGGTTATTACATAAATAATTATATTGAAATATTATCAAAAATATGTTATATTTTAGGAGAAAACACACTTATATAAACTTTGAGGTGACCAGATGTTTTTATTTATATTTCTTGCACTTATATGTGTAAAGATGAAAGGTTACAAGATCGTTCCAATCTTGAAAGCCTATGCCTTATACCCGTATATTTTAGCAGAAGGTTTGTACGTCTTTTTGCAGATGAATGTGTGGCTAGGGAATTACGACTATATAAAGTATGGTTCTTTGTTCAAAAATATATATTTATTGACTCTTATTATTCCATTACTCCTTTATAAACTATATAAACCAGGTTTTATTAGTGCAGCACTAATTGTGCTAGGCACTATATTAAATAGATTTGTAATAAGCCAGAATGGTGGGAAGATGCCAGTATTTGCTTCTTTATCGAAGATTACTGGCTATTATAATGAGTCAGTGTTTGGAACAATAGATAACGTACATACAATTGGTAACGCGTCAACCAAATTCAAATTCTTGACTGATTTTATTGATATTGGATTTAGTGTGTTAAGTATTGGTGATATACTAATCCATGCATACCCTTATATAGTGATATGTTCTGTTATTGGGGTAATAACAAAATCTCAGAATTTATCTAAGACAACTAGAAGGGACACACTATATGGAGACGTTTAAAATTTTTGTGTTTGAATATTTATTGGGCTATTGCCTTCAGAGCTTTGCTGTAGTTTTTGGCATATATACTTTTAATCGTCAAAAGATTATTGTGAAAAGTTATATGTTAGCTAGTATACTTGTAACATTCATATCATTTTTAGTAAGGACATTGCCTATAAGCTTTGGTATACATATTATCATTAATATACTATTTTTATATTTGATTTGTGTAATATTACTTAAGATGCCTGCGTATACATCGGTTCGCTCTGCTTTATTAGTAATTGTCCTGATTTTGAGTAGTGAAATGATAGTTACGGCTGGAATAATGATTTTTAAAGGCATTGAGGAGTATGATAGATTAATGAATATTCCTATGTGTAAGTTACAATTAGGAGTTTCTGCAAATGTTGTATTTTCATTTATAGTTTTAATCTTATATTATTTCTTGATGAAAAAGGGTGATAGAAATCGAAAAATTAGCTAAGATGATGGGAAATAAAATAGCCACACAACTAGATTTAAATGATGATAGAAGAGCGGTTATAACCTATGGACTGATTGGTATTTTGCAGACTATAGTGCTCTTCGCTCTTATTATATTTATAGGGTTATTGCTTGATATCACATATGAATCATTTATTATATTTTTTAGTGTTAGTGCAATTAGAAAATCTTCTGGTGGCGCACATGCTAGAACAATGTTAGGTTGTAATATTATGAGTATAGTTGCAATCGTTATATTATCAGTTCTATCTAGGTACATATTTGCTAGTCCAATTAGTATTTATATTAATTTACTTATTACAGTCATTGTATATGCGATTTGTCTATTGATATTTTATTACAGAGTTCCATTAGGTTCGCCTAATAAACCAATTAATAGACCAGAAAAAATTAAAAGATTAAGAAAACTCAGTTTTATTAATTTAATGATACTTTTTATACTATCAATAGTGTTTATAATATTAGCGGATTTCAATACAAAATTCTATAGTTTAGCTATTAGTGTTAGATTGGCGATGTTATGGCAGTTTTTCACCATAACAAAAATGGGTGTTTTATTTGTTGAAAAGTTTGACTCTATAATTAATAAATTATTTGATAACAAATAAAAGGTTATATAAATCAACCTACCCACAGGAAGAGGCAGTATATTTATATACTATATAATGCTAATGAAAGGAGGATATTTTATGAAAAAGAAAAATATTTTAACTGCTGTTGCAGCTTTAGCAACTGTTTTTGCAACATTAATGGCGTCATCAGCTTGTATGTGGTTCTTATATCAACCAGAAGAACCTAAGAGTCTAAACGATAAGTAGACAAGGATAAAGACTTGTGGACAAATTTCACAAGTCTTTTTCGATACAATATAGGAAGAAGGTATAATTTTAATGGCTAGAAATCTACCCAATATGTATAATGACAAAAAAGAGCAGATTAGAACTATGTTTTTTACTTTAAAAATTCTTGCTATATTTTTTTCGGCTATTCCATTATTTCAATATATGAATAAAAGAAATAATCTGAATTTATATAGTAACTATAGTATATATATAAACGCATTTACGTTAATTGTATTTATTTCCCTTATGTTTTTGTTGATGTTTATTTTTAATAAGAAAAATAATAAAATCTTATTGGTCACGGAAGTTATAATATTCTTAAGTATTTTTATTAGTGCTCTTTATGTAAATGGGGCAAATGAAAGTTATAATAAGATAATTTTTCTATTTATAATCATTTCTTATACGGTTGAGTATAATATGAGAACGGGATTTATTATAGCAACTATTTCAGCAATAGTAATTGTAATCATGGATTTAATTTATGGCACTACAAATGGTGTTAATGTTCAATTTGAAAATGACATAGCTCTTATTGCTATGTTCTATATAGTAGCTTGGACCTTAGGGTTTTATATCAAGCTTGAGAAGTCGCATATCCAGTATTTGACGGATTATGCCAATATGGATGGATTAACTGGCGCATACAATCATAGATATTTTTATGATCATATTGAAAAGGTATTTGAGACAAGTAAGAAAGATAAGAAAGATCTTTCTTTACTCATGATGGATCTCGACTATTTCAAACGATATAATGATTTTTTTGGACATGCGAAAGGAGATGAACTCCTAAAAGAAATCGCTATCGTTCTACAAAGTAAATTACGACCTGAAGATATTTTATGCCGTTATGGTGGAGATGAATTTTGTGTTATTTTACCAGATACGAATAGAGAAACTGCTTGTGGTATAGCCAATAAAATTAAAGAAGCAGTCAGTGAACTTGATTTTTATGGGAGAGAGCAATTAGAAAAGCAGAGTATGACACTTTCAATTGGTGTATCCTCCTTACATGATGAGATTGAAAAGAGTAAGGATTTTATTGAAAACGCAGATTTGGCTTTGTATAGAGCAAAATTTTTACGTAGAAATAAGGTAGAGGTATATTCCTCCATATTTGACCAAGTTAAGGAAGTAAAAAATATTGATACAAATCTATTAGAAGAAATTAAACCTTTGAAAACTTTGATTACTGTTATCAATTCAAGAGATACCTATACATATCAACATATTGAAAGAGTATTTAGTTATTGTAATATAATAGCTGACTATATTAATCTTTCTAGTGAGAATAAAGTCGTATTATTATATGCAGCTTATCTTCATGACCTTGGTAAAATCAATGTATCTAAAGAGGTTTTAATTACGAACAAAAGGCTGACGAATAGTGAGTGGGAAGAATTAAAGAAACATCCACAAGACAGTGCTGATATATTAAAACAGATTAAAGGATTTGAAAAAGTTGTACCTATTGTGTTAGAACATCACGAAAAATATGATGGAACAGGATATCCAAATGGTTTAAAAGGGGAGGAAATATCATATTTATCCCGTATTTTAACTGTGGTTGATTCCTTTGATGCCATGACAAATCAGAGACCATATCAAAAAACTAAAACTTTTGAGGAAGCTTTTGAAGAGATTCAAAGATGTAAAGGCACTCATTTTGATCCAGAGATTGCTGAACAGTTTGTACAAGCACTAAAATCCATTTGATAAGATGATACCAAAGCTACGACATATATTGGTTTTACGCTAGCATTATAATATACTTACATAATAAAAGTGTCTACATATTAACAAATACCATTTGGTGAAACGGGATGTTAATATGTAGGCACTTTTTCTATATTTCTTATCTAGTCTTATCTTGTTCGGATAAAGCTTTGATCGAAGAAGAGTATTCAGAAGGAGTCATACCGGTAGTATTCTTAAACTGCCTTGAAAAATAATGAATTGAACTATAACCTAAGTAATCAGCTATTTGTGTGAAATTCATATGATTATCTCGAATTAATTGCTTTGCCATATCAATTTTAAGAGTTGTAAAATATTCCATAACTCCACAATTTAATTTTGAAGAAAATAAATATTGCAAACCCGAACGGCCGATTAAGTTATCTTTGCAAATTTGTTCAATTGTGATATGTCTTCTTATATTGTTTATTAAATAGTTTACAAGTTGTGAAAAAGTTTCTGCATCATTTTTCTTTTTGACAGTATGGGGGGAGGATGGTTCTATAACTTCTGATGCGTTATTTCTTCTAAATAACTGAATTAATGTGGCTTCTAGATATATCTTAATTAACTGCTCTGTAGCAAAGGGGATGGTATCGTGTCGTACCAACTTGGTAAAATAAGGATCATTTAACTGATTGGTAAAGGTTTTCTTTGCTTCAATTATAATCTGAGCTATAAGCTGTCGTTCATTTTCACTTATATAAAGTATTTTATTTTCAAAGAATTGCATATACTTAGAATGGCAAATAAAAGATATGACAAAAAGATTAGGCGCTATTTTTCCATTTGCTTTTAAGCTGTGAAACTCATTCGGTTTATGAAATATTGCCTGATCTTTTTTTAGTACATACTTTATTGTATCCGCCACTACTTCTATTTCGCCCTTATCCACACAAAGAATTTCCCAGAAATCATGTGATTCACCAGGATATTTAAAATCACTCATATATTCAAAATAATGAATCGTAACTATGTTATTAATCTCAATGACTTGTTCTAATTGTATACTTTCATATTCCAATCTAAATTCACTCCCTATTAATAATTAGTGTTATTGCATAATATATAAACATATTTTAATGCTTAATTATAAAAAAAGCAACAAATATTTAGCCGATTGTGCAAATATAGTCAGCAATTAGATAAAGATTATAATACATAGTCATATTATAATTTAATTACAATTTATAGGAATGAAAGAGCAGGACTAAAAAGGTAGACTAGATAGAAAACTTTCTTTGTTCTATAAATCAACTATTAAATTGGAGGTAGAGGTTATGATGAGAAAATTATTAGGTTTCATGCTTTGTGTGGCATTAATGGTAACTATGGTTAGTGGATGTAGTACTAGTGGAACAAAGGATAATGATGAGACAAAGACAAATGCAAATTCAGACAATGAAAAGGGCACAGAAGATAATGCTTCATCTAAAACAATTGTATATTGGTCTATGTGGGAAGCCACAGAACCTCAAGGCAAGGTTATCCAAGAAGCCGCTAATGCTTATATGGAAGCAACAGGGAATAAAGTCGACCTACAGTTCAAAGGCCGTACTGGAATCCGAGAAGGTTTACAACCTGCATTAGATGCAGGGACAGGCATTGATCTTTTTGATGAAGATATCGATCGTGTTAATACAACTTGGGGAGATTATTTATTGGATTTAGAGAGCTTGGCTAGTGAAGTTGATTTTGAATCGACTGCCAATGCAGGACTTATTGCTGCTTGCAAAGATGTAGCTGGTGGTACCTTAAAATCCATTCCTTATCAACCTAATATTTTCGCTTTTTTCTATAACCAAAGTCTATTTGATGAAGCAGGAATTACAGAAGTTCCAAAAACTTGGGATGAATTTTTAGTAGTGTGCGAAAAACTAAAAACTGCTGGTATTACACCACTTACAAGTGATGATGCATATATTAACACTAATTTTGGATATCATTTAGCCAGATTAATTGGCAATGACAATGTTGAAAAAGTTGTAACAGAAGGTCTATGGGCTGAGGAACCAGCTGTATTAAAAGTAGCGATGGCTTATGAAGAATTGGCGCAAAAAGGATATATGTCAGAATATATAGAATCCAATGTATGGCCCAATGGACAAAATGTAGAATTGGCATTAGGCGAAGTTGCAATGTACTTAAATGGTTCCTGGTTACCTAATGAGGTAAAGGATATGACCGGACCAGATTTTAAATGGGGTTGCTTTAGTTATCCTGCTTTAGAAGGCGGGGCAACTGGAATTGAGGCATCCAATTTTGGGGCACAAGTATTAGCTATTAACAAAGATACAAAAGTTGCAAAAGAAGCCTTTGAGTTAATTACATATATTACAAAGGGTGAATATGACAAGAAATTGTCTGATGAGTCAGTTGGAATTCCAGCGGATACTTCTAATGCAGATTGGCCAGCAATGTTAGAGGCTGTAAAACCTGTTCTAGATGCAACTATAACACGTTATACATGGGCAGCGGGAGCAGAACAAAATCCAGATATGACACCAGTTATCAAAGAAAACTTTTTGAAACTATGTGGCGGTTCCATATCTGCACAACAATTTGTTGACAATATGGAGGCGGCTAGTAAATAACTTCAATTTGGCGACTAACTATTAGTCGCCAAATTTTTTGACATAAATTATGAAGGAGGTAGTTAGTTTGAGGAAAAATAAGACTATGATTGTATGTTTCTTACTACCTGCAATCACATTTTTTGTATTCATTTATTTATATCCAATTTGTAGAACCATTTTGATGAGTTTCTTCAAAATAGAAGGTGTAACAGATGCTATTTCTAAATGGACTTTTGTTGGTTTTGACAACTTTAATAAATTATTACATACCAGTCTTTTTCTTACTTCTTTATGGAACATATTTCGTATCTGGTCAATAGGAGGGCTGGCAGTCATGGCTCTGGCACTCTTATTTGCAGTGATTTTAACAAGTGGGATACGTTTTAAGAGTTTCTTTAGAGCAGCAATTTATATGCCTAATGTAGTGAGTGCGGTTGCCCTGGCGACTATGTGGCTTCAATATGTATATAGTCCTAGATTTGGATTATTTAAATCATTTTTTGAATTTCTTCATTTAGATAAATTAGCAGCAATTCAATGGACAGATAATGAACACAAATTTTGGGCTCTTTTAATCGCTTATTGTTTTGG
Organism: Anaerocolumna sp.; assembly: GCA_047972335.1. Lineage (GTDB taxonomy): Bacteria > Bacillota > Clostridia > Lachnospirales > Lachnospiraceae > Anaerocolumna. Next base: position 18,009 of record JBKEAO010000065.1, read on the forward strand.
AATGGTTGGCTATCATATGCTCATATTCGCTAGTGGTATTGAAAGAATCAGTACTGAATATTACGAAGCAGCAAAATTAGATGGGGCAGGAAGAGCAAAGCAATTTTTTTATGTAACCTTACCCTTAATTAAGGGTGTTTTTAAAACCAATATTACCATGTGGAGTGTAACTTCAGTAGGATTTTTCGTGTGGTCCCAGCTGTTTTCAACTGTAACTGCGGACACCCAGACCATCACACCTATAGTTTATATGTATATGCAGGTATTTGGTGCAGGAAATAGTGTAACAGAGCATAATGCTGGATTGGGTGCCGCGGTAGGAATTATTCTTAGTTTGTGTGTTGTCATTATTTTTACCTTATGTAATAAATTCATTAAGGATGATAATCTGGAATTTTAGGAGGTAACTTATGAGTAAAGAAAGAGTAGTGAAAAAATTTAATCTAAGGCAAGAAATAAAGCTGGCTCCTGGTTATCTCATATTAACAGTATGGGTGTTGTTTACCGTTATATTATTGGGTTGGGTTTTTGCAGCAAGCCTATCTACTACGAAGGATATATTTTCAGGAAATGCATTAAAGTTTCCCACAGGATTGCACTTTGAAAATTATATAAAGGCTTGGACTTCTCAAAATGTATCTGTGATATTTGGGAATTCGTTGTTCTATGCCATTGTATCGTGTTTGGCTTTGATTTTAGTTTGTGCACCTGCTGCATATGTTTTATCTAGATTTCAATTTATTGCAAATAAATTTATACAGACTAGCTTTGTATCTGCTATGGGTGTGCCGGCGGTTATGATCGTGTTGCCTTTATTTAGCCTGATTGCAGGAATGGACATTCTTAGTCATGTTATGGCAAATCGATTTACCTTAATATTATTATACATAGGTATTAATGTACCGTATACCACTATATTTTTATTGTCTTTTTTTAGCAATCTTTCTAGTGCTTATGAACAGGCAGCGGCAATAGATGGATGTTCCCCTATGAAAACATTCTGGAAGATTATGCTTCCGATGGCACAACCTGGTGTAATTACAGTTACTATTTTTAACTTTATTAATGTATGGAATGAATATTTTATATCCTTAATTTTTGCCAACTCTGACAAGCTAAGGCCAGTAGCCGTTGGGTTGTATTCCATGATTAATGCAATGAAATATACAGGAGATTGGGCGGGTATGTTTGCCTCGGTTGTTATTGTATTTTTACCTACGTTTATACTTTATATTTTCTTATCTGAGAAGATTATTGCTGGTATTACAGGTGGTGGTTTAAAAGGGTAAGTTAGTTTAATTAGCAATTATAAAAACTAAAATAGTAAAGGAAGTAAAAAAAGTTAAAAGAAGTAAAAGAAGTAAAAGAAGTAAAACAGCAAATATAAAACAGAGAAACAATTAAGTTCTCAGTGTTGAAAGGAGTTTTAGAAATAAATATGAGTATCACACAAACTATTTTATCTTTAAAAGGTTCAAAATTACCAAGAGAGAATCCCTTACCCTTTTATAAAGATATAAACCGAAATAGAAATGTTAAATTACATGAGAGTCTACTCACAGACGATAATTCTTTACTTGGTTATGAAACTGCACCTAGATACCTTCCATATAAGATACAAGATCGATATGACAGGGAAGGGCATATGAATACCTATAAGGCTATAGTTTTAGAAAATGATTATTTAAAGGCAACTTTTTTGCCTGAATATGGAGGAAGACTATATTCGTTATATGATAAAAAACAAGAGAAAGACTTGATCTATACCAACCCAATTATTCAGCCTGGTAATCTAGCAATTTTAAATGCATGGATATCTGGTGGGATAGAATGGAATGTAGGCCAGTATGGGCATAGCTTTACAACATCTTCACCGGTATTTTGCGGTGTGTTACAGGATAATAATGGAGAAGAGTTTTTAAGAATTTATGAATATGAAAGATGCCATAATATATTTTGGCATTTGGATTTTCATTTACCAAAGAATAGTGCCACCCTTAATATGTACGCAAGAATTATAAATGATCAAGATGTAGAAACCTCCATGTATTATTGGACCAATATTGCTGTTAAAGAGACTGATAAAACTAGGATTTTTTCCGGTGCAAATGAGGTTATCTATCTGAATATGAAAAACAAAGAGATAGCAAAAGGAGCTATGCCACATCTGCCTATATTGCCAGAAAAGGATGCTTCAATGCCGTTTAACTTCTCCAATTCAAATGAGTACTTCTTTCAGACTAAAGATGAAAGAGCACCATGGGAGGCTGCGGTCTATCCAGATCATTGGGTGTTTTTTGAACGATCATCAAGTTTATTAAAATACCGGAAAATGTTTTGTTGGGGAAGCCATAAAGGTGGTCAGAGGTGGAAAGATTACTTATCTGAAGATGGAAAGGGAGATTATATTGAAATACAAGGTGGATTTTCTCCCACCCAGCTTCATGGTATGGTGATGGAGCCTAATTCTACATTTGAATTTGTACAGTGTTTTGGAGGCATGCATTTAGATACCACACAATTTTATAATGAGGATTGGAATGAGGCTAAAGAGGAACTTTACAGATGTATTAATAAAAGAATCTCAGAACAAGATATAGATTGCTTGTTAGAGGAATTAAGCCAATATAAAGAAAAGAAGCCTGTGAATGTTGTGAGTTTTGGGAATGGATTTGGTGCATTGGAGGTATATAGAAGACAAAAACAAAGGGAAAAAAATATTCCAACTGGATTTGATTTTCCAGTAGCTAGCTTAACAAAGGACCAAAGCCCATGGATTCATTTATTAGAGTATGGTTATTTACCAGAAATTGATCCAAAGGAGTTACCAAAGGCGTACATGACAGGAGAGCTTTGGGCGAAGATGCTTCTTGAAAGTTTGATAAAGGAAAAGGGCAATACATGGCTAACCAATCTTCATCTTAGTATCATCCATATGGAAAATGGTTGTTTAAAAGAAAGTGAAATGGCAGCCAATCGCTCTATTGCCTTAGCACCCAATCCACTTGCATTTTATAATTTAGCCCTTATTTATAAGAATCAAAACAAATGGAAAGCCTTTGAAGAAACATTTAAAAAAGCATTGTATTTATTGAAAGAAGAAGCATTCATAGCTGCTTATACAGAGTATTTTAAATATTTATATTCTATTCAGAATTATCATGAAATATGGAAGGAATACAATGGATTTACAGAGAATGTAAAAGAAGATGAAAGACTATATCTTATGGCTGTAAAAGCAGCTGTTAAATTAAATCACCTTGACTTTGTAAAAGGATGCTTTGATAGAGAATATGCTTATGTAAGGGAGGAGGAAACATTACTTTCTGACTTGTGGATAGAATATCATCTGCGGTTAGAACAGAGTAAATCTGACTGTCTTGACATTACTCTTGATGAGATTGAAGAGAGACATCCTGTTCCTAAAAGACTAGATTTTAGAATGGGATAAATAGTTGTAGAGAATTCAAATGGTATGATACCAACAAACAAGACTAATAGGAGAGTGAATTATGACAAGAGAAGAACTTTGCTCTAAGATTGAAGAAGCAATTGAGAAGTTTCATTTTGATGGATCATTAATAAGTTATGCGCGTTATGGCAACGGACATATTAATGATACATTTGTTATCAATTATAAATTAGAAAATGGTACACCCATTCGTTATATTTTACAGAGGATGAATCATGATACCTTTAAACATCCAGAACAATTAATGGAGAATGTGGTAGGAGTTACACAATTTTTGAAACAGAAAATTGTTGAAAATAAAGGAGATATAAACCGAGAGACTATGAATATCATACCTACTAAAAACCATGAGTCTTTTTACATAGATAGCATCGGATCTTATTGGAGAGCATATATGTTTATTGAAGATACCACATGTTTTGATAAGGTAGAAAACCCAGAGGATTTTTACAATAGTGCTAAGGCCTTTGGTCATTTTCAGAAACTCTTAGCAGATTATCCTGCCCATACATTACATGAGACAATTCCTAATTTTCATAATACACCTGTACGTCTTCAAACACTAAAAAATGTTATAAAAGAGGACATTTTAGGCCGAGTGGCAGAGGTGACTGAGGAAATTGGGTTTGTCATGGAACGAGAAAAATTTACACATACTTTAATGGGGTTGTATGAACAAGGAGAGCTACCCCTAAAGGTTACGCATAACGATACAAAGTTAAATAATATTATGATTGATAATCAAACTGGGTCTGCTATTTGTGTAATTGATCTTGACACGATTATGCCTGGATTTTCTGTGAATGACTTTGGAGATTCCATTCGATTTGGAGCCAATACTGGAGCGGAAGATGAGAAAGACTTAAGTAAGATAACCTTAGATTTATCCTTATTTGAAGTCTATGTTAAAGGTTTTTTAGAAGGGTGTCAGGGAAGTCTTACAAAAAATGAAGTTGATATGTTAGCTGTTGGCGCCAAAATGATGACTTTAGAATGTGGCATTCGCTTTCTTACGGATTACCTACAAGGAGATACCTATTTTCGCATTCACAGAGATAAGCATAATTTAGACCGTGCAAGGTCGCAGTTTAAGTTAGTTGCAGATATGGAGACAAAGTGGGAAGCAATGCAAGATATTGTAAATAAATTTAGAGGAGAATAATTATGGCGATATTAGTGACAGGCGGAGCGGGATACATAGGAAGCCATACATGTGTAGAATTATTAAATCTAGGATATGAAGTGGTGGTAGTTGATAATCTATCTAATTCAAAAGAGGAAGTCATACATCGTATCAAAAAGATTACTGGAAAAGAATTGACTTTTTACAAGGCGGATTTAATTGATAAAGAAGCGATTACATATATATTTGATAAAGAAAAGATTGATACAGTCATTCATTTTGCAGGACTAAAAGCAGTGGGTGAATCGGTGCAAAAACCATTGGAATATTATCATAATAATATAACCAGTACCTTAGTACTTTGCGAGGTAATGAGGGAACATCAGGTAAAAAATATTGTATTTAGCTCATCAGCAACTGTCTATGGTAAACCCAAAACAGTACCAATAAAAGAGGATTTTCCACTATCCACCACGAATCCTTACGGGCGAACAAAACTTATGTTAGAAGAAATATTAACAGATTTACATACCTCTGATCCAGAATGGAATATCATTTTACTTCGCTACTTTAATCCAGTTGGAGCCCACAGTAGTGGTCTGATTGGAGAAGATCCGAAAGGATTACCAAATAATCTTGTACCATACATTACTCAGGTTGCCATTGGTAAATTAGAATATCTAAATATTTATGGAAATGATTATGACACTGTAGATGGCACAGGGGTAAGGGACTATATCCACGTGGTAGATCTTAGCTTAGGTCATGTTAAAGCCATTGAGAAATTGCAAGAAAATCTAGGAGTGTTGATATACAATTTAGGTACTGGTAACGGTTATAGTGTACTAGAAATGGTTCATAGTTTTGAGAAAATAAGCAATTCTAAAATAAAATATGAAATAAAGCCTAGGCGTAAAGGTGACATTGCCACTTGTTATGCAGATCCAAGTAAAGCAAAAGAAGAGCTTCATTGGGAAGCTGTTAGAGATTTAGAACAAATGTGTGGAGATTCCTATAGGTGGCAGATCAATAATCCCATTGGATATGATATAAATTAGCCTATGAGGTAATCTAATAAGAGATGCAAATAAAAGAGTTGTAAATATATGTAGTTGAATATTTGTAATGGTATGATATAATTATTTACCAACGAATTTCATAAGTAGGGATAACATAGCTTAAAATCTATGACTATTCCCACAGAATTAATGCCAGTTGGACAATTATTGTATAATAATTGGGCCTGCTGGCATTTTTATAGGAACTACGCAAGATTTGCAGTAGATTCATTTGGAATTTTACATCCTTTGTAAGGAGAGAAAGTTTGAAGGTAAACCTTCAAACTATTTATTAAGGCCTATTCACTTTTTGAATAGGTCATCAAAAAGTGAAAGGCATGGGTATAAGTTTGAAAGAAAATTTTTATAAGAAAGGTCGCCACAGTTAAATTCTTTCATACATTTTATTAGTGGCGGTATCACAGAAAACCTGTGATACAACAGGTAAAAAGATGGAACAAGACTTTATTCGTATTGTAGGTGCACGTGAAAACAATCTGAAGAATATTAGTTTAAACATACCAAAAAAGAAAATCACCATTTTTACGGGAGTATCAGGTTCAGGCAAATCCTCCATTGTATTTGAAACTATCGCTCAAGAGGCGGGAAGGCAATTAAATGAAACCTTCAGTAAATTTGTACAAGGTTTTCTCCCAAAATACGGACATCCCGATGTGGATGCAATTGAGAATCTGTCTTTAGCTATCATTGTTGATCAGAAGAGAATAGGTGGTAATTCTCGTTCGACTCTTGGTACTATAGCGGATATCAATCCATTACTTCGCCTATTATTTTCAAGAATTGGACAACCCCATGTTGGACCAGGCTCATACTTTTCTTTTAATGACCCTAATGGTATGTGCAAGACATGCGAGGGTATAGGTAGGATTGTGACACTTGATCTGAACAAAGCGCTAGATCAGGACAAATCTTTAAATGAAGGAGCAATTCTTTTACCCGGCTATACCGTGGGGACGTGGCAGTGGAAAACCTATGCATCGACTGGATTTTTTGACTGTGATAAGAAAATTAAAGATTATACAAAAGAAGAATATGATAAATTAGTTTATCATAAGCCAGAAAAAATGAAATCCACCCTTATGGAGGGGATTAATACCACGTATTTAGGTCTTGTTGAAAGGTTTATTAGGCAAAATATTAAGACAGAGTATGAAAAGTCTGAGGCCTCCCAGAAGAAAATAGCACCTTTTGTGACAGAAGTACAGTGCTGCGATTGCCATGGTAAAAGATATAATGATACCGTACTATCCTCCAAGATTATGGGAAGCTCTATAGCAGATTTAACGTCTTTACAAGTTGATGAATTATTAGAGTTTGTAAAGAAGATTGACCAAAGCAGTGTAAAACCAGTAGTCAATAATTTGGTAGAAAGACTAACTGATTTAATTGAAATTGGTCTGGATTATATTAGTTTAGACAGGGAGACCTCCACCTTATCTGGAGGTGAGTCTCAGAGAGTAAAGATGGTGAAACATCTTACAAGTAGCTTAACTGATGCAATGTATATATTTGATGAGCCAAGTATCGGATTACATCCAAGAGATGTTCATAGATTAAATGAACTGTTAATGAAGCTAAGAAATAAAGGAAATACGGTCATCGTTGTTGAACATGACCCAGATGTAATAAAAATTGCTGATCATATTGTAGACGTGGGTCCTAAAGCTGGCGAAAAGGGTGGAAAAATAATGTTTGAGGGAAGTTTTAAGGAACTTCTAAGTGCGAATACATTAACTTCTGAATATATTGGTAAAAGCCTTCCAATTAAGAGTAATCCAAGAAAAAGCAATGAGTATTTTGAAACAACAAAGAGTACATTGCATAACTTAAAGAATGTAAGTTTAAAAATTCCAAAGGGTATTTTTACAGTGGTAACGGGAGTTGCAGGTTCTGGTAAGTCCTCTCTTGTAAATGGTGTTTTTGCGAAGGAATTTACAGAGGCCATAATGATTGATCAGTCTCAAGTGAGTGCTAATTTACGTTCAAATCCTGCGACTTTTACAGGTGTTATGGATTATATACGTAAATTATTTGCAGAGAACAATATGGTGGGTGCTGGTTTATTTAGTTATAACTCAGAAGGTGCTTGTGAAACTTGTAAAGGAAGGGGATTTATAACCACGGATTTATCTTTTATGGATGCTGCCCAAACAATTTGCGAGGATTGTGGAGGTAATAGATATAAGCAAGAAGTTCTAGCATATAAGTATCAGGATAAGTCTATTGTTGAAGTATTGGATATGACCATTGCAGAGGCAGTGGAATTCTTCCCGCAAAAAGAAATAAGAAGCAAATTAAAGTTAATTGTTGAAGTAGGACTTCATTATATGACTTTAGGTCAACCACTTGATACCCTATCAGGTGGGGAGTGTCAGCGTTTAAAACTAGCGAAAGAATTAAGTAAAAAAGGAAATATCTATATTATGGATGAGCCTACAACAGGACTTCATATGTCTGATATTACCAACATATTGGCTATTATTGATCGCCTTGTGGATAAAGGTAATACGGTTGTAGTAATTGAACATAATCTGGATATCATACGTAATGGAGATTGGGTCATTGATGTTGGTGTAGAGGGTGGCAGTAAGGGTGGACAGATTTTATTCGAAGGTACACCTGCTGATTTAAGAAACTGCAAAGAATCTATTACTGCTAAGTATATATAGTTCCTCTAATAACAACTAACTATATAGGCACTTTTTTATTTTATTATGCAATAAGTATTTACTTACCATAAAAATAGGAATACAATGCTATATTGAAAGGTATATCAACATCTAAAAAGATGGGATAAGAAATTGGTGGAATTATGGTAAATAATATCTCTGAATTATATAATAATGCTTCGGCTATTATTGATCTTGGACACTTAAGTCACAATTTGGGTGTGGTAAAACAAAAAGCACCAGGAAAAAAAATCATTGCTATGGTAAAAGCCAATGCGTATGGTCACGGTATGGTAAGAGTTGCAGAGCATTTTATCTCTGAAGGCGTAGACTATCTTGGCGTAGCATTTGTTGAAGAAGGCGTTGTTTTAAGAAATGCAGGTTTAACAGCTCCAATTCTAGTAACAGGTGCTTTTCTAAAGGTTCAAATTAAAGAGTATTTACTTCATGATATAGATATTACAGTTTCCTCCTTAACGGGGTTAGAAGAAGTAGAAGAAGTTGCTCAACTACTTAAAATTAAGGCTAAGATACATTTACAAGTTGATACGGGTATGATGAGGGTAGGAGTACGTGATACTTCTGCACCAATGCTTATGGAAGCAGCTGCTAAATCAAAATGTTGCGAAGTCATATCAGTATATTCTCATTTTGCAACAGCAGATGGTAAAGATTTAAATTTTGCCAATGATCAATTGGAGCGTTTGCTTGAGGCTACATCTTTTTATGAAAGGCATGATATAAAACCACCATTTTTTCATATTGCCAATTCAGCAGGTGTGCTTAGAATGCCAGAAAGTCATTTAGATGCAGTAAGACCAGGAATTATGCTATACGGTTATCATCCCTCTGAATATTCAGAGGAAATCGCAACGTTGCTACCAGCACTTTCATTACGTGCGAAAGTCACTTACTTTAAAGTGATATTAAAAGATAGTACTGTAGGATATGGAAGAACTTGGATATCAAGTGAAGACACCCGCTCTGTAACTCTTTTAATAGGATATGGTGATGGATATCCACGTGGACTTTCTAATAAAAGTGAAGTGTTAATTCACGGACATAGATATCCGGTGATAGGGAATATAAGTATGGATCACACAGTAGTCTCTCTTGGTAAGGCGGGAGAAGCATATCGAGGGGATGAAGCGATTTTAATAGGTACACAAGGAAATGAAAAGATTACTGCTAATGAGTTGGCAGAAAAACTTGGAACAATTCATTATGAAGTATTAACCAATATAGGCAGCAGGGTTCCAAGGGTTTATATAAATTAATTATTACATCCTTACTGAACCTATGTGTAAAACAACAATCAATCCTGTATATAAGAACAGCGATAGTATGATATATTCATACTACCGCTGTTCTTAAGTTATGATGCATCTTGCATACAATGAATGGATTTATTGCATCTTTCTAAATTTACTGGGGCTTATTTGCTCATGCTTTTTAAAAACGGAACAGTAATAATTGGCATCTTCAAATCCTGATAAAAGGGCAACTTCTTTAATCTGCATATTTGGATATTGTAGTAGCAGTTCTTTGCTTTTTTTAATTCTTACAGAATTTATATATTGAAATAATCTTAAGTTTGTTACTTTTTTAAATAGATTGCAAAGGTGTGGAGCAGTGACACCTGTAGCCTTAGCTAAGTCTTCAAGGGTTATAGAATTTGCGTAATTACGTTCTATGTATTGAAATAGTGGATTTAATTTGTAACACTGGCTATTCACACAATTGTTACTATTCGTTGAGGCATATTGTACAATATCAGTTAGTAGGGAATAGATAAAGCTCGAATATCTAATGCCCGTTAATGTTGAATCGCCTTGTATAATATCCGTTAAACTCTGTACTTTGGATAGAAAAATATCAGGTCTTGATAGGTAGAAAGAACCGGAAAATTTTATACCAGCAACACGCTTGAGAAAATATTCTACTTGATGACCATCAAATACGACCCAATTTACAATCCAAGTAGAACTTATGGCATAATATTCATGTGGTACTCCTTTGAATAAAAGCATTGCACAACCTTCTTTTACTCGATAGGTTTTTCCACCGGTTACTAATTCTCCTTCACCTTTTACACTTTGTATCCATTGGTAATAGTAACCTGTGGGAGAAACAACGTGTTCTTGGTTCCAGTCATATCCCACATCGATTAGGTAATAGGGAAGTTCACGATCAGATTCTGTTATTACAGGCAAAAGCCTAGTGTTCATATAATCACCTTAATATTTTAATAGTTTTCGTAAAATCGTCAGATTGAAGTGTGCCTTAGACGAATATATAATATTAGTATATCAATAATATGATAAAGTCGCAAGATAAGTCATGAAATAATATTTACTTAATAATATCACAACATTTTCGAAATACTATAGATAAAGCGACTAAAAAGGAAAGAGGAGACAACAGATGAATCCAAAGCATGAAGCATTTTTACACGGTGGAGATTATAATCCAGAACAGTGGTTAGATAGACCAGACATTTTAGAGGAGGATATTAAGTTACTAAAAGAAGCAGGTTGTAACACAGTAACTTTAGGTGTGTTTTCCTGGTCAACTCTAGAACCTTCAGAAGGTGTTTATTGTTTTGAATGGTTAGAGGGTATTATCAATAAATTATATGAAAATGGAATCAGGACAATACTTGCCACACCAAGCGGTGCCAGACCCAAATGGCTTTCAGACAAGTATGAGGAAGTTCTTCGTGTTGATGAGAAAAGAGTAAGAGCCTTATTTGGTAAAAGACACAATCATTGTTATACATCTCCTGTATACAGAAATAAGATTGGTATTATGAATAGAGAACTTTCAAAAAGGTTTGCAAACCATGAAGCAATTATCATGTGGCATATATCCAATGAACTGAGCGGAGATTGCCACTGTCCTCTATGTCAAAAAGCTTTTCGTGACTGGCTAAGAAATAGGTATAAAACCATAGAGGAGTTAAATAAACGATGGAATACTACCTTTTGGAGTCATTCTTATGTAGATTTTGAACAGGTGGAAAGCCCATCCTCCATTGGAGAAACTTGGCTTCATGGACTAAATCTGGATTGGAAGCGCTTCGTAACTGACCAAACTATAGATTTTGTAAAGCATGAGAAGGAAGCTGTTTTATCCTATAACCCGAATATGCCTGTAACTGTTAATATGATGTATTACTTTGATGGTCTTAACTACTTTAAGTTTAAGAATATCATAGATGTTGCATCTTGGGATAGCTATCCTACATGGCACAAGGATAATGATGTGATTACTGGAATGGATAATGCAATGTTTCATGATATCCAAAGATCTATTTTAAATAAACCTTTTTATCTGATGGAGAGTTGTCCAACCAGCACCAACTGGCAGAAAACAAGCAAATTAAAGAAGCCAGGTGTGCTAGAGCTTGCCTCATTACAAGCCATTGCACATGGATCAGATTCCGTCCTTTATTTTCAAATCAGACAAAGTAGAGGAGCTTCTGAAAAATTTCATGGAGCGGTGATTGATCATTATGGAAAGAATGATACAAGGGTATTTAAAGAAGTCAAAAAGCTTGGTAGTGATTTAGTAAAAATCCAAGAGATACTTGGGTCTGGAACAGAAGCTGAAGTAGCCATTGTATATGACTGGGAGAACAAGTGGGCCATGGAGGATGCGCAAGGACCTAGACAAATTGGTGTGAATTATAAGGAAAGTGTTCAAAAATTTTATGAATCCTTCTACAAATTAGGAATGAACGTGGATTTTGTAGATATGGAATGTGAGATAGATAAATATAAGGTTTTAGCAGTGCCAATGCTTTATATGTTTAGAGAAGGCTTTGAGAATAAAATGAGAACCTTTGTTGAAAATGGTGGGACTCTGATTATGACATATTGGAGTGGAATTGTAGATGAAAATGACAGGACATTTCTTGGAGGAACACCTTATGGAATTAGGGATGTGCTTGGTCTTAGATTTGAAGAAATCGATAGTTTATATGAGAATGAAAGCAATGAAATGGTACCTGTTATGGGGACTATCCTGGACAAAAAATATAGCTGCAGTAAATTATGTGAGCTAGTAAAAGTTGATGGTGCTACGGTACTTATGACTTATGGGAGGGACTTTTATAAAGGTAGACCAGTCCTTACACGGAATGAGTATAAGTCAGGAGAAGCTTATTATATTGGTGCAGATGGAGAACAAGCATTCTTTGATGACCTTGTAACAAAGATTGTGGATCAAAAGAAACTATACAAAAGTATCAATTTTGAAATACCTTATGGTGTAGCTGTTTCTGAGAGAACGAAAAACAATTCGAAGTATGTATTTATTCAAAATTATAATGAGTATGAAGTGACCGTAGATATCACTGGGGAGACAGTTATACTTGGTAACACAGATGGACAATTAAGTGCTTATGAAACCATTATTTTAAAGAGATAATTGGAGGTTTTTAATGGATTATTTTACAATGAAAGGGTTACTACATGGGGGCGACTATAATGTGGAACAATGGATTGATAGACCTGAGATTTTAGCAGATGATATTCGTCTGATGAAAAAGGCAGGCGTAAATGTAGTTACACTTGGTGTCTTCTCCTGGGCATGTTTAGAACCACAAGAAAATGTATTTACCTTTGAATGGCTAGATGATGTGATGGATTCTATGCATATGAATGGTATTTATGTGATACTTGCAACACCTAGTGGAGGGAAACCACCTTGGATGATACGTAGGTATCCTGAAATTATGCGTACAAATAAGGAAAGAAAGCGTCTGCTTTATGGAGAAAGAGAAAACCAGTGTAATAGTAATACGATCTTTCGAAATAAAGTAAGAGAGATCGATGATAAACTATCCAGTCGATATGCGAATCATCCAGCTCTTATTATGTGGCACATATCTAATGAGATGTATGGGGTATGTCATTGTGAGGCGTGTCAAGAAAATTTTCGTAGATGGCTGAGAGATAAGTATAAGTCAATAGATATTCTAAACAAGGAATACTTTAGCAAATTCTGGAGTCATACTTATACAGACTGGTCTGAAATCGAATCTCCTGCACCTCATGGTGAGACAGCTGTCCATGGACTTGCATTAGATTATAATAGATTCTATTCTGATTTGAGTATAGATTTTCTTAAAATGGAAATCGACACTGTCAGAATTCATAATAAAAATATACCAGTCACGACGAATATGTTTCATCTTAACTGTGGAATTAATTATGGAAAATTATCCAAAATTCTGGATGTTGCATCTTGGGATAGCTATCCTAATTGGCACTGTGGTATAGAAAATGGAAGTGAATGGAATATAGCTCTAGAGGCATCCTTTCGATTTGATTTATGCCGTTCTTTAAAACAAAAACCCTTCCTTCTAATGGAAAGTACACCAAGTACGACCAATGGTTTTGCAGTTAGTAAACTAAAGAAACCAGGAATGCATATGCTTAGCTCAATACAAGCAATTGCTTCAGGTTCAGATTCTGTCCAATATTTTCAGTGGCGTCAAAGTCTAGGTGCTTATGAAAAATTTCACGGTGCAGTATTAACTCATAATGGAAGTGAGAATACAAGAGTATATAAAGATGTTTCAGAGGTAGGTGAAAAGCTTGAGGAATTATCTTACCTTAAGAATACTATAACAAACAGCAAGGCAGCGATTATCTATGACTGGGAGAATATGCGGGCTCTTGATGAACAAAAAAATTTAAGGAAAAATGAGAAAGAATTTGAGGAAATAGTAAGGGAACACTATGAAGCTCTGATTAAAAACTATGTATCTGTAGATGTCATAGATCAGACTGTGGATATTTCTTCTTATAAATTGGTAGTTGCACCAATGCTGTATCTTTTTCTGCCAGGTACCCATGAAAAGATAAAGGAATATATTGCCAATGGCGGCATCTTTGTAATGACATTTTATAGCGGGATTGTAAATGAAAATGATTTGGCTTTTGAATGTTTTCCGCCTTATTCTTTAAATGAAGTATTTGGAATAAAATCAGAAGAAATAGACTGTTTAAGTAACGGAGAATATAATCAATTTACTTATGGAGGAAAAACATATAAAGCTTCCTTTTATTGTGATATAATTCATAGTGTCGGAGCAAAAGTAATTTCTACATATGAGAAGGATTTTTATCAAGAAAAGCCTGTTCTTACTCTTAATCATTATGAAAAAGGACATGCATACTATATGGCGTGTAGGGGAGATAAGGAATTTCTTTATGACTTTTATTACAATTTAATTAGTACGAATGGTATAGAAAAGATGGTAGATTCAAACTATATACAGGATGTTATGGTAAAGGAACGAACAGATGGAGAGAATACTTACACTTTCTATATGAATTTTAGTTCTTGCAGCAGAGAAATACAGGGTATTCTTCTTAATAAGTATGACTTTGCTATTAAGAAGAAATAGTGATTTTGATAATATAATCCAGAGAGTTTCAAATAATATTTAGAATTTCTTTTTCAGGACCCAATCAAGATTACTATACTGCATACTATGGTGAGATGGTTAAGGCTTATATCATAGAAGAGTAGATTAGAGTTAAAGGACAAGGTGAAGGAATGAATTTTTATAATTTGGTTGAGAGTCAAAGAGAATATTTTAAGAAAGGATATACAAAAACGTTAGATTTTCGTTTGTCCATGTTACGTAAATTACAACATGTTATCAAAAATAATGAAGGGCTGATATATGATGCTATGAAGGCAGATATGAATAAATGCCAGACCGAAGTGTATATGACTGAAATTGGCATGGTACTTGAGGAAGTAAGATATCATATCAAGCATTTATCAAGATGGATGAAAGAAAAAAGAGTTCCAACGCCTCTTACGCACTTTCCTTCCAAATCCTTTATATCACCACAACCTTACGGGGCGGCTCTTATTATGTCACCTTGGAATTATCCGATTCAATTATGCCTAGAACCATTGATTGGTGCAATTTCAGCAGGATGTACTGCCGTAGTAAAGCCCTCCATCTATACACCTAAGACGAGCCATGTCATAGCCAGATTACTTGGGGAGATATATCCAAGAGAGTATATATCTGTAGTTGAAGGGGGTAGAAATGAAAACACGGCTCTATTAGAAGAAAAATTTGATTATATCTTTTTTACTGGAAGCCCAGCTATTGGGCAGCTTATTATGGAGAGTGCCGCGAAGCATCTAACACCGATTACCCTTGAACTTGGAGGGAAAAGTCCGGTTATCGTAGATCAGAGTGCTAATATAAAAATAGCTGCAAAGCGCATTGCCTTTGGTAAGGTATTAAATGCAGGACAGACTTGTATAGAACCGGATTATCTATTGATTCATCAGGATAAAAAAGAAGAATTTATCAAAGAATTTGAAAAAGCTTTACATGAGTTCTTCCCGGATGGGAATATGTCCGATATGAATGTCATTATCAATGACAGGCACTTTGAACGTTTGTCTGGGTTATTAGAAAGTGGTAAGATAGTCCTTGGAGGTAAGACAGAGAAAGAAACTCGTTTTATTTCTCCTACTTTATTAGATGAAGTAAGTCTTGATTCACCGATTATGGCAGAAGAAATATTTGGACCAATATTACCTATGATAACCTACAAGGATTTAAATGAATGTATCGAATATATTGTAAATAACACAAAACCTTTGGCATTATACCTCTTTACCAGTGATAGCAAAACAGAGAAGAGGATATTAGATAGTTGTTCATTTGGTGGTGGCTGTATCAATGATACAATCATTCATATTGCATCTTCTAGGATGGGATTTGGTGGAGTTGGCGCTTCTGGAATGGGAAGTTATCATGGCAAATTAAGCTTTGATACCTTTACGCACTACCGCAGCATTGTAAAAAAAGCAACTTGGTTGGATATACCTATTCGGTATAGACCATATACAAAAGGGAAGGACAAATTGCTAAGAATTTTTATGAGATAATATAAATCAATCAAGTAAGCTAGTGGAGTAAGTAATTTTTAGCGACTGAAATATAGAGGTGGATTAGTTGTCTAGTGGGTGTAAGTATCTACTATGACTGAAATATAGACACGCTTTGTGGTAGCCATAAGGGTTTATCACAAGGCGTGTCTTTGTTTAGGATATTATTAAGACATAGCTATAAAAATATGGATAAACTAAATACTGAATTTATAAAGTAGCTCAGAACATATTTGTGAAAATTTTACATGGAAATAAATAGTTGTTTCTAATCATAATTATGGATAATATTGGTAGAACATGACATATATTTGCGATATAATTAAGGTTTAGTATTACAAATATAATATTTATGTGGAAAATTATGGATGGGAGGAATATGAATGTTATTTAGCAGTGGAGCTAGAGTTGAGAAAAGTAAGGGAACCTATAGTTTATTTAGTAATTTGTTATATCATTATAAAAATATGTTGCTCTTAGAACCTAAATTATTTTGGGTTGGAATTATCATGTTATTTCCTTGGACAATTGGGAGTGTATTGGGGAATTTACTTCCTGCAGTAATGGTAGCTGGATTAGAAGAAGTGTGGGATATGACCTTTTATTTTGGCGTGCTTATCGCTTTAATCCTAGGGAAATGGATTTGTAGTCTGGGGCAGGGAATGATGGAGGCGTATTGCTATAATAGTAAAGCAATATACAGAGCCCATTTCTCAAAACCCTATGTTAAAAAGAAGATGGAGGTTGATTATGATGTACTAGAAGATAAGAACTTTCAGACAAATGCAAGTGCATCCTATACAGCAATCTATCAGGGTAGAGGTATTGATGATGCAGCCTGGAAGTTACCTAATTTTCTAGCATTTATGGGTCAAGGGATTGTTTATGGCATTTTACTTGCTAGAATTAATATTTGGATTCTTGTTTTAGCACTGATGTGCACAGTAATCCAGGTAAAGCTTCTTAAACTTGCACGTTCAAAACATGGAGAGGCTCACCCACATTTATCAGATGCTTCAAGAAAATTATCTTATCTCACCAGTCAGAGCATGGAGTCAGCAGCTGGTAAGGATATCAGAATTTATGGTATGGCAGATTGGCTCTTGAAGAAATATGGGGACACCCTAGATCATATGAATGACATGTATTACAAAGTACATAATTGGTATTTCGTAAGGGGGTTGTCGGATGCAGCTCTAGATTTGCTAAGGAATGGCCTGATATATGGGTATCTTATCTATTTAGTTACTGTGGATAAGCTTACCATTGCTGAATTTGTTCTTTATTTTGGATTTGCCAACAGTTTTGCAGATCAGATGTTTCTAGCACTGAGAGAGGCACTTTCTTTTGGAATTATTAGTAATACCTTTGGTAGTATAAGAGACTACTTTGCTACGAAAGAACATCGTAATGAAGGGAATCAGGTTGAAGATAGTATAGTAGAGAATATGAAGAAAGAAGCAGTAACTTTAGAATTAAGGAATGTAAGTTTTACTTATCCTGGACAGGACAATCCTACTATTTCCAATATGAATCTTATGGTTCATGCTGGAGAAAAGTTAGCATTAATTGGTCTAAATGGTGCAGGCAAAACTACCTTAGTGAAGCTTATCTGCGGTTTCTATGCCCCAACGGAAGGGGAAATATTATTAAATGGAATTCCGATTGAGCAATTTGAAAGACATCAATACTATAGTCTGATTTCTGTATTATTTCAGGATTATACAATTTTGCCTTTTTCCCTGGATGAAAATATTGCATCTACCTCTAAAGATTTGATTCAAAAAGAAGAATTAAATAGATCACTAAAAGATTCTGGTTTTATAGAACGTTATAAGAAACTGACAGAGAAAGGTGAGAGTCTATTAATTAGAGCAGTGCATGAGAAAGCAGTGGATTTTTCTGGAGGAGAAAAACAAAGATTTTTATTTGCAAGGGCATTGTATAAAGAAGCTCCTTTACTTATCCTTGATGAACCAACTGCGGCACTTGATCCCATTGCAGAGAATGAAATATATTTAAAATATGGAGAAGTGACCAAAGGTAGAACTTCTATTTATATCTCTCATAGATTGTCATCCACAAGGTTTTGTGACAGAATTGTTTTATTAGAAGAGGGGGGAATTGTAGAAACAGGAACACATGTTGAGTTAATGAATAAAAATGGAAAATATGCAAAACTTTATAAATTACAGAGTCAGTATTATAAAGAGATGGAAAAAGAAGAGCTGCGCAATCAGATGATGGAAGGGGCAATGTAGTATGAAGAAGAAATCAGATTTTGGTATTATCATCAAATTATTTACTTTGTTTTCTAAACATAATAAGCTGACGATTATCTTATGTGCTTTATTATCTCTAGTGACAGGTACTAGACCTTACATTGCCATTGTATTATCAGGTATGATTATTGATGGATTGGTAGAAGGTAAAGGTTTTGGAGTTATCATGCAATATACGTTAGTGGGTTTGACCGTAATATTAGCAGCACAGTTACTAGAAGCCTACCTTAGAGAGTTATTTAATGCTCGAGTTGAAAATTGTATGGAACGTCAGAACTATGATATGAATGCACAGAGTTTGGTTCTAGACTATGAGCAGTTAGAAAATCCTGATCTTCAAGAAAAGAAACGTAAGCAAGAGCAAGTAGTTAATGTTAGAGGTGGTATTTACTGGATGATTATCTGGCCTTTGGATAAAGGTTTGACCGGGGCAGTCAGCGTAATATCTGCTTTTATTGTAGCCATTCCTTTATTTCATATGAGTAATAAAGTAAATGGTATTTTATCTTCTAACTGGTTACTCGTATTGCTATTTGGAGCATTGGCAGGATGTGCATATTGTAGTTTTAAGACAAATACGATTTGGAATAAAAAGTTTAAAGATACCTTTGAAACCTATGCAGAGTGTAGTAAGGTAAGTAATTATTTTTTACACAATATGATATCTGGAACAGAAACTCTCAAAGACCAAAGAATCTTTATGCAGGAGGAACTGATAGAAAAGGGTATATTTCATAGGGAATCAGAAGGAAATAAGTTATTAAAAAGATTAAGAGTTCTTGAAATGCAAGGTGCCTGTATAGAAAATTCTATCTCAAATTTTAGTGGTGCATGTGTTTATTTGTATGCAGCATTAAAAGCTTACATGGGAGTAATTAGTATCGGTAGCGTGGTTCGATATGCTGCAAGTATAATCAAATGTGTAGATGGACTCATTTATCTGTTAATGGCTATATCAGGTTGGAAACAGGCAGCTGAATATGGTAGAGATTACCTTGACTATGTGGAATTTGAACAGAAAAAGGTAGACGGGGCAATATCTTCCCTTACACCAGATAAAAATCTTTTAGAACTAGAATTTGATCATGTTTCATTTAAATATCCTGGAAGTGATAATTATGTTATTAAAGATCTTAATCTGAAATTAAATCTAGGTGAGCGAATGGCTATAGTAGGAAAAAACGGCTCAGGAAAAACTACCTTTATCAAGTTATTAAGTCGTTTGTATGATGTTACAGAAGGTGAAATCAGATTAAATAAGATTGATATCAGAAAGTATGATAAGGAAGAATACATGAAAATATTTTCTGTTGTATTCCAAGATTATCGAATCTTTTCCCTTAAAGTAGGTGAAAATATAGCAGCTTGCGAACAAGTAGATGAATCAAAGGCGCTAGATGCCCTAGAGAAAGCCGGTCTGAAAGAAAGACTTGATAAAATGCCTGACGGCCTTGATACCTATGTAGGGAAGGAGTTTGAAGGCAAGGGTGTCAATGTTTCTGGAGGTGAACGTCAGAAGATGGCAATTGCAAGAGCAATCTATAAAGGTGCTCCTTTTGTTATTATGGATGAACCAACAGCAGCCCTAGACCCAATATCAGAATGTGATGTTTATGCTGGTTTTGATAAAATGGTAGGCAATAAAGCTGCCATATATATCTCTCATCGTTTGGCCTCCTGCCGTTTCTGTAAAGATATCCTAGTATTTGATAATGGTAATATAGTACAACAGGGAAGTCATGAGAAACTAGCCAGGGAAGAGGGCTTATATCAAAAATTATGGAATGCACAAGCCCAGTACTATGAAGTGTCGGTATAGATTATTAACGCAGGCTTTGTAGTAAAATCAAGTAGTTAGACATTCGTGTTTTCCTCATTTGAAATTTAGCTAATAAACTATGTCTAAAGCTATCTGTTACATTTATTAAGGAATATGAGGGGATATATTTGCATATGACCAAGTTTGTCTGAAAGCTGTTAAGCAAAAAGATGAGTCAAATGCATAGGATACCCTCATATTCTAACGTTAATATGGCTTATATTATTTTTTTAACCTTAATTTATACGATACATTTGCCATGATTTCAGTTACTTAGTAGTCATCCTCTGCCAATTTTCTTACGATAACAACAGGGAGTCATACCAACTTCTTGTTTAAAGCAGGTACAGAAATAGGATTGATTTGTAAAACCACATTTTTCTGCAATCATATTAGAGGTTAGATTAGAATCTTTTAGTAACTTCTTAGATAAAGAAATTCTCTGCTTTAGTATATATTGGCTAAAAGTACATTTTACTTGCTTTTTGAAAATGTCACTTAAGTAGGAAGTGTTTATGTTAATATTCTTACAAACACTATCTAGTGTTAATGGTTCTTCCAGATGACTGTGTATGTAGGCAATGGCATTCTTTACGTGCTTATTCTTATACTTCTCAATCATATATTCAGAACAATTTCCATAAGATGCAATTACAATTTCCCCTAATTCTATAAGGTTAGTGGAGGTGATATTTTTACTAATGGTCTGTCCGTTTTCATGATAGCAAAGATGAAGGCTAACATTCTCTTTTATTAATATATAATTATAGATGCTACTATTTAATGAAAATAAATATATCTTCTTTAATTGCAAGGAGCAATTACTAGGAAGTAACTCTATTTTTTCCTTTAAAGTATTCTTTGCTGCTTGTGTATTTCCGTTATATAAAAACGTACATATGTCTAAGTGATTATATAAAGTCTCATCAATCATTTTCTTCACCTTCCAAAAAATTTATAAAAAAATCTAAAATATTTAAAACATAGGAACATTATAACATGATATGATTCTAAATGTTAGAGAAAACTAACATTTTATAAAAATAATTTTTAAGAAAGCACGAGGAAGAAGAAATGAAAAAAATAGTAGTATTTCTTTTGATTTTAACAATGGTTATAAGTGTAACTGCTTGTGGCAAAAGTGAGAGTAAAGATGAGGTGGAAGTTACTTCTGCTAGTACAAAAGAGGAAGATACCGTTTCTACAGAATTAGAAGACACAAAAGATACCAGCGAAGGTTCTAAGGAAGAAAATTCAGAAGAAGCTAGTGAAGGTATAGAACTAGAAGTTTCAGATATAGATTTAAGTAATCATAGAGTAGTTGCCTCTTCTGTTGCAGTAGTTGAAATCTTAGATGCATTAGGCGTTCCTATGGTGGGAGTTCCTACAAGTAGCTATGATTTACCAGAGAGTGTAGCAAGCGCAGAACGAATCGGTAATCCCATGGCACCTGATATGGAAGTCATTACTTCCTTAGAGCCAACTGTTATAATATCTGTAAGTTCCTTGTCAGAGGAATTAAAAACCCAGTTTGAAGCTCTTAAAATTCCAAGTAAATTTGCTGATTTATCCAGTTATGATGGCTTAAAAGAAAGTATTATAAGCATAAGTACATATTTTGGTTTAGAAGAGGCAGGGGCTAAGTTAGTTGCTGAATTTGAAAGCAAAGAAGGGGAGATAAGCCAGAAAATTGCAGGAAAAGATAGTCCTTCTGTTTTAATTATCTTTGGAGCATCTAGTACTTTTATGACAGCTACAGAAAGTACTTATATAGGTGATTTAGTAAAACGAGTTGGAGGAGCTAATATTTTAACGGGCATGGAGGGCAGCTTTATTCCAGTGGATATGGAGTTCTTAGCGGATAAGAATCCTGAGTATATTTTATTTATGTCCCATGCCAATCCAGAGGAATCCCTTGCAGCCTTTTTAAAAGAATTTGAAACCAATGAAGCTTGGCAAAATTTTGATGCAGTAAAGAATGATAAAGTAATCGCATTAGAAACGGGTTATTTTGGAATGAGTGCAAACCTATTGGCAACGGATGCAATGGATAAATTAGTAAACTACTTGTACACAGAGTAAAGGAAGGCTATGAAAAAAGTAAGTGCATTTATTGTAGTAAGTATATTATTAGTGGTTGGTGTTATATTTTCTATATCTGTAGGCAGTGTGAACATTCCACTAAGAGATATTATAGCAGGGATTATAACAGAAGGAACTGGTAATGTAGGAATTATAAGAACCATACGTATTCCAAGGGTAGTTATGGGGGTATTGGTGGGTGCTAATTTGTCTGTAGCCGGTGTCTTACTCCAGGGGGTTATGAGAAACCCCCTGGCTGATCCGGGAATTACAGGCATCTCCTCTGGAGCAAGTGTTGTGGTTATGTTAATCCTTTTATATTTTCCAGAGACTTCCCATATGATACCTCTTTATGGTTTTCTTGGTGGTTTGGCCGCTTGTGGAATGATTTATTCTTTGGCCTGGAAGAAAGGTATTACTGCTGTGAGAATTATTCTTGCAGGTGTTGCAGTGAATTCAATGCTTGGCGGCATAAGTAGTATGATTTCTATTCTAAACAGTGAAAGTCTTGCTGGAGTATTAAGCTGGATGAATGGAAATCTAGGGAAAAAAAGCTGGGGCGATGTGAAATTAATGATTATTTATACCTGTATTGGGCTTTTATTGTCTATGCCAATGGCAAAAGGGTGTAATTTATTAGCTTTAGGAGATAAAAATGCAAAAAGCTTAGGTTTAAATCCTAATGTACAAAGAATCATGATCTCCATTGTTGCTGTTTTCTTGGCAGGTATTTCCACAGCTTATGCAGGTGTCATTGGATTTATTGGACTTGTGGTACCTCATGTGGCAAGACTATTAATGGGATCTGATCATAAAGTTTTAATTCCCTTTTCAGCCCTTCTTGGTGCCTTTGTTTTAGTCATGGCAGATACCTTGGGGAGAACTATAACAGCACCTTATGAAATACCTGTTGGCGTGATTATGTCAGTACTTGGTGGGCCATTCTTTTTGTATTTGTTAAGAAAAGGAGGAAATGCTTATGGAAGCTAAGAATATTACTTTTCAGTACGGTACCTCCCCCTTTATAAAAAGTTTATCTACAAAAGTGAAAATGGGTGGGATTACAACCATTATAGGACCCAATGGCTCGGGTAAATCTACACTGTTACATCTTTTTGTGAATCAACTAAAGCCCTCTCATGGAGAAATTTTTATAGAGGATAAGGATCTAAAAGATATAAAACAGAAAAAAATTGCAGAAAAGATAGCCATTGTTTATCAGCAAAATAATGCACCAGGCGATATTTCAGTGGAAAGATTGGTGGCTTATGGACGTACGCCCTATCAAAGCTTTTGGGATAATAGGGATCAGGAGGAAGAGGAGGTTTTGGACTGGGCCCTTTCGGTTACAAAACTTACCCATCTTAGACATAAAAAAATAAGTGAGCTATCAGGTGGAGAAAGACAAAGAGCATGGATTGCTATGGCCTTAGCCCAAAAAACAGAAATCCTATTTTTGGATGAGCCAACCACCTATTTGGATATCTACTATCAGTATGAGATACTCAATTTAATCAAAGAGTTAAATCACAAATTTAACATAACCATTATTATGGTGCTTCATGACATCAATCAGGCGATACAATTTAGTGATAACGTGGTCATTATGAAGAATGGAGAAATTGTATATGATGGGCCTGTAAGAGAAGGAATTACAGAAAATAGAATCAAAGAGGTATATGGTATCAAGTCCATTATACAGTGGTGTGAACAAAACAAGTGTCCATATATGATTCCATTACCAGTATAACGATCATAAAAATATTGTGTATAACTGCATTTATCATGCATAATAAAGAATCTTAACTGTGAAGTTAGAGTAATTTAAATGAAAGGTAGCCATGTATATGGCAATATCCCAGAAAGTTCTGAGGTATTAAATGGTGTAAATAATGAGAGTTTTAGTTACATATTCAAGTTTAACAGGAAATACAAAAAAATTAGCGGAAGGTATATTTGAAGGACTAAATATTGAGGAAAAAGAGATTTGCTCCATAAAGGAAATTAAGAATTTAGACGCCTATGATACAATTTTAGTCGGATATTGGGTGGATAAGGGTGGTCCGAATGAAGAAGCTAAGAAATTTTTAGAAAGACTTGAAAATAAGAACATTGGACTGTTTGCAACGCTTGGTTTCTGGTCGGATACAGAACATGGTTGGAATTCCCTTATCAATGGTGAGAATATTGTGAGGGAAAAGAATAAGGTGATTGGAAAATATGTATGTCAAGGAAAGTTAAGCGATAAGATCATTGCTATGTTTGAAAAGTTACCTGCAGATAATCCTCATGCGATAACAGACGAAAAGAGAAGACGTTACGAAATTGCTAAAAATCATCCAAGTGAAGCAGACATTTTACATGGTGCTGAGTTATTTAGAGAAAGGTTAAGTGTAAATGTTTAATACCAGACTGAAAACCCATCATAGCGCTATGGCTGATGGGGGCAAATATCTTCTTGGACCTAGAAACCTTGTTGATATGCTACAACAAAAGGACCAGAAAAATCAGGAAGTAGCAACTATCTATATTCATGTGCCTTTTTGTAGCAAGATATGTAGTTTTTGCAACATGAGAAGAAGCCTGCAGCAACCACATGCCCAATACGCAGACTGGATTGTCAAGGAAATAAAAAACTATGGAAGTCAGCCACTGTGTCAGGATATGATTATTGATGCGGTATATTTTGGTGGAGGTACGCCTACTACTTTACCTACAGAGGATTTAAGAAAAATACTCAGGGCATTAAAAGATAACTTTAGATTTACAGATACCGTAGAAATCACCATCGAGACAACTGTGACAGAGCTTTCAGAGGATAAAATTCTAATGTTTGAACAAGAAGGGGTTAATAGATTTTCAGTAGGTGTTCAGACCTTTCATGAGAACGGAAGAAAGGGAATGAACCGTGTTGGTACTGGAGCTAATGCCTATAACAAGCTGGCATTTCTTAAAAAGGCTGGGTTTGCCACTATTAGTATGGATCTTATCTATAATTACGCCGGTCAAACAATGGAAGATCTAAGTGAGGATTTAAAAAAGATGGTTTCCCTTGAACTGGATGGTTTTTCAATGTACTCCTTAATTAATATGAAAGAAGCTAAGATGGAGGAGGCACAGGGCATTGATAATGATGAAAGAATGTTCTTTCACATTGCTGAAACCATGGGAAAAGAGGGCTATCGTTTTCTTGAACTGACCAAGATGGTGCGAAAGGATCAGTATAAGTATATTATGAATCGCCATCGTGGGGCAGATACGCTACCACTCGGGGCTGGCGCTGGTGGAAGTGTGAGTGGACTTGGTATTATGAATCCTATTAATTTGTCAGAGTATCAGGATTCAGTTAGCAATTTTTTCAATAGAAAAGGTATGTTAATGAGCGAAGCCTATAAAAATAATGTTATATTCAAGGGTGATTTACAAACCGGATATTTACCAAGAAATATAAGTTTATATCAAGATAAGGAAGCCTATGAAGATATGCTTTATAAATTAATCAAAGAAAATTATGTAATAAACGATGGATTGGACTATCGATTAACACAAAAAGGTATATTCTGGGGTAATACCATTTCTAGAGAATTAGCAGCATTGACTGAATAGATCAGAAGAAGATTATTAACTGGGGGATAAGATATGCTCCCAGTTTCTTTTTGTGTAAAGAGCTGGAAGAATATCATCTTGATATACTGTTCTGATATTTATAGAAAAATGAGAGCCTGATAGTAAGGAATACCAGATATTAATGATAAAAATTATCTTTGAATTTTCAGTTTATATCCACTATAATATAGCTTATATCTGATATATATCAGAAATTTTAAACATATTAACTAAGCTTGTACATTTATAGAATGCCTAAGCTTTGCAAAGGAGTTCATTATGGTAAAATATAGAGTCAAAATTATTAAGATAAAAGAAGAAAGTAAAGGTACCGTAACTTATTTACTTGAGAAACCTAGAGATTTTACATGGTTAGCGGGTGCCCATACTCACATAGGTTTAGTCGGCTTTGATGCAGGAGAAAAACCTAACAAAGATTTGGTTCGTCACATGTCTATTATGACATTGCCAGAAGAAAATTGTATTGGATTTACAACGAAATTTACAGCAGAGCCCTCCGAATTTAAAGAAAGATTAGGGAAACTTGGCGTAGGGGATGAAATCATTATTTTCAAAATTGGTTGTAGAATGGCATTAAGACGTGAGTATAAAAAAATTGTATTGCTTTCAATGGGTGTTGGAATTGCAACCATGAGACCCTTGGTACTTGATTATAAAAAGAATGGCTCTGGAATAAAAAGTTTAGTTAGTATTAATGTGAATTCCACCAAAGATTATCTATATAAGGATGAATTAGATGGTATGATGGATGATAGCTATTGTAATTTCTGGGTAGATTCAAGGAAAACATTTTATGAAGAATTAGAGAAGGCTTCTACGGAAGGTGATGGCATTTACTATCTAGTAGGTAGTTATGAATTTTTATTAGAAGTAATTGCTTTCTTGGGGAAGAAGGGAATTGAGCAAGATAGTATAGTAATTGATAAGCCGGAGATACAGCTACCACACTATTTTGATGAATTGATAAAACATAAACATTAGGAGTAACTTTATGAGATTTTACTTTGCACCACTTGAGGGCGTCACTGGCTATATTTACAGAAATGCTTATCATAAGTTTTTTGAACCAACAGATAAATATTTTGCACCGTTTATTGTTGCAGGTCAACAAGAAGTGTTTAAAACAAGGGATTTAAATGATATTCTTCCAGACAACAATACTGGTATAAACTTAATTCCCCAATTACTTTCTAACAATGCAGATTATTTTATAAGAACTGCAATTAAGGTGAGGGAATTTGGTTATGAAGAAATTAATTTAAATTTAGGATGCCCTTCTGGAACTGTTGTGTCCAAATACAGAGGCTCAGGGTTTCTTGCAAAACCTAAAGAATTAGATGAATTTTTGGATAAGATTTATTCTGCTAATATTGGTGATATTTCCATCAAAACCAGACTTGGCATAGAGGACCCTAAAGAGTTTTATCCTTTAATTGAAATATATAATAAGTACCCTTTAAAGGAACTTATTATTCATCCAAGAATACAAAAGGATTTTTATAAGAATTCTCCTAGGTTAGAGATTTTTAAGGAGGCGCTTTCTCTTAGTAAAAATCCCATTTGCTATAATGGTGACATTAATACAATCGCTGATTATGAGAGCTTTGTAGACAGATTTCCTCATATTGTGTCCATTATGATTGGGAGAGGTCTCATAAGAAATCCCTTTTTGATGGAGGCGTTAAGTGGAAAGAAAGAATTTGAAAAAGAAAGATTAAAAGATTTTCATGATACCATTTATTCCGCCTATCAGAAAGTAATCTCTGGAGATAGGAATGTACTGTTTAAAATGAAAGAATTATGGGGCTTTATGATTGAATCATTTCCTGATGATGCTAAGGCTTTTAAAAAAATCAGGAAAGCAGAACGGGCAATGGATTATGAAGCAGCTGTAGAGAACCTTTTTTCTGAATATGAAACATAGTTCATAAACTATGCATAAAGCAATCTATTGCATTTATCAAGGGATAAGGTGCATCTTTATATTTCATACTGGATAGATTCTAGGGTAAACTTAATAAATAAGTAGAAAAATGTGAACTGGGGGATAATAAATGCTCCCAGTTTCTTTTTATGTATAGGACCAGAATCATATAAACTTGTAACATTATTAATTTACTCAAACTCCTGAATGTGCTATTATTAAAATTGGAAAGCATTGGAGAAGATTGATTAAATTATTAATATCCAGGAGAGAGTATGCAAAAAAATATATTAGATATTTTTCATGAATCTACTAAAAGGTGGTTTGTAAATAACCTTGGAAATCCTACCAAAGTGCAGGAAGAAGCTTGGCCAGAGATTGCTTCTGGAAATCATACTCTTGTGTCTGCTCCAACAGGGCCTTTTAAATGAATTAACCCTTGGAAATGCCAGGCAGATTATATCTGCAATACTTCCAACAACTCCATTATTTAACATGAATTTTAGATATAATACCTCTCGCGCACTTTTAATGGGTGTTAAAAGTAATAAAAGGCAGCCTCTTTGGATTCAACGAATGAAAAGTGCTGAATTATTATCCTCTCTAATAGATCAGGAGGAACATCCTATCATTAGAGAAACCAAACGGGAATGTTTGGAGGATTACTGGGATCTAGCAGGGGTAGAAGAAATTCTTCTTGGAATTAAAACAGGTAAGATTAAAGTACTAGAGATGTATCTTGATACACCTTCACCTATGTCACTAACTCTACGGCGACAGACAGAAGCGTCCATGATGTATGATTATGCCCCTACACCAAGAAATGTATATGATGTTACAAGAGAAGCCGTAAAAGACGCTACCATGATAAAACCTGCAACAGAACAAATTAATCTCTTAACGACAAGAAAGAAACTTCCCCCAAATATTATGGAGCTACATTCTCTCTTAATGATGGAAGGAGATTTAGTAGCTTTTGAGCTTGATATACCGATTGAATGGTTAGAGGAACTATCAAGTAAGGGCAGTGCAAAATATATAGAACCAGGTTTGTGGATTGCGGCTGAACTAGAAGAAGAATATTTAGATACTTTGGCAGATGATAAGGTAGAGACAAAGACTCGCCTGGTTAAGAGGTTGCTAAGATACCGAGGTGCGAGATCCTATGAAGAAATTGCAGAACGTTATTTATGGACAGATGAGATGACGCTTAAGGTGCTTAAGCGACTAGAGGGTCAGGAGTTGGTGGTAGAAGATGAGGGCCTTTATTACCATACAGAAATATATGACCGCGCTAGAGTGGAAACGATTAAAGTACGAAGAAGACAGATTACCACCCTAAAAGCAGAGAGGTATGCGGCTCTTCTTTCTGGAGGGTCTAAGGTAATTGGAGTACCAATAGAACAGTTAAGGCGAACACTTTTTACTTTGATTGATCAGCCAATAGCAGTGGAGTACTTAGAGAACATGTTACTACCTTCACGTGTAAAGAATTACCGGATAGAACGAATGGATGAAGTTTTATCAGAGGGAAGTTTATTCTGGAGGTTTCATTCAAGTACAGAAATTTGCTTTCATAAAACAGAGGATATAGATGGGGATGGAGATAGGACAGAGGTTTTGGAGTCGCTAGAGGGAAAGGAGAAGATCATATATGGAGCCTTACTTAAGATGGGAGCAAGTTTTATGCAAAGACTGAATGGTCTGGTGGAAGGTTCCCCGTATGATACGCTTTTAAGTCTTTCTTTAAAAGGTCTTATCAGTGCAGATAGTTATCTTCCTATCAAACAGTGTGCCAATTTAGATAAACGAAAAGAAAGTAATATACGTACAAGAATTCATGATAGAACAAAGCTTTTGTCAGCAGGTCGTTTTGAGGTGATTCGTCCTTTAAAGACCTTAGATATTGAGGATTTGCTTCACAGAAATTTTGACAGAGTCATTATACTATGCCGTGAAACCATACAAGGGATTACATGGGGAACTGCTCTTGAAACCTTAAGAATTTGGGAGTATACTGGTAAAGTACACAGGGGGTACTTTATTGAAGGTTTATCTGGAATCCAATTTATTAGAGAAAAGGATTATGAAACAACGGTAATAAAGTTAGCCAATCCAAGTGAGGAGATTCTTTGGATCAATGCGGTAGATCCGCTCCAGCCCTGGGGCAAATACTTGCCCCATTATGTGGATAGAAAATTTCAGAATATAGCTGGAACAATAGTCGCACTACAAGCAGGTCTACCTGTTGTTGTAATGGAGCGACAAGGAAAAAGACTTAGAGTGTTTGAAGAAGAGTATCTTTTGGAGGCACTTGTCTTATTCAAAGAGGATTTTAATAAACGTCGCATACTAGCTGGTCATAATCGCATTGTGGTAAAAGAGTATCCAGAACTTGCGGCACCAATCATGGAAGAAGTAGGATTTATACATGAAATACAAGATTATGTCCTTTATAGGACATAGGTCAGAAACTAAAGTGTGTGACACACAGTATCTGATGCTGAATCCTAATTCATTATTAACCATAAATATATTGTAGTAGATAGGAGTTTACATGAAATCATTAGTTATTGCTGAAAAGCCTTCTGTGGGAAGAGATATAGCAAGGGTGCTTAAATGTGCCAAGAATATAGGCGGTGCCTTAGAAGGTGATAAATACATTGTAACTTGGGGACTTGGTCATCTTGTGACCTTAGCAGATCCCGAAAATTATGATGATAAATATAAAGAATGGAAGATGGAAACACTTCCAATGCTTCCAGAAAAGTTTCAGTTAGTGGTTATAAAACAAACAGGCAAACAGTATCAGGCGGTAAAAAACCAGATTGGGCGAAAGGATGTATCTGAAATTGTTATTGCAACCGATGCAGGACGTGAAGGGGAATTGGTTGCCAGATGGATACTAGAGAAAGCAAATAATAAAAAACCATTAAAACGATTATGGATTTCCTCTGTTACAGACAAAGCCATAAGAGAAGGATTTGCCCAACTAAAAGATGGAAAGGCATATGAAAATTTATACCAGGCAGCTGTAGCCAGGGCTGAATCGGATTGGATTGTAGGTATGAATGCTACAAGAGCTTTAACTTGTAAATATAATGCAAGTCTTTCCTGTGGCAGGGTACAAACGCCTACCCTTGCAATGATTGCAAAAAGAGAAGAGGATATAAGGAACTTTAAGCCAACACCTTACTACGGTATTAACGGTAAAGTAGAGGGCATGACCCTCCTTTGGAGAAATTCCAAGACTGGTCATACTACCACAACAGATAAAGATAAGATAGATCAAGTTCTTTCAAATATACGTGGAAGTGAGGGCGTGGTGACTGAATTTCATACATCCCTAAAAAAAAGCTACGCACCAGGGTTATATGATCTTACGGAGCTACAAAGAGATGCTAATATTCGATACGATTATTCTGCAAAAGAAACGCTTAATATTATGCAGCGACTATATGAAAACCATAAGGTATTAACCTATCCTAGAACTGATTCAAGATACCTGACTACGGATATTGTTGGGACCCTTAAGGAAAGACTTGAGGCCATTAGCATAGGGCCTTATAAAAAGCTAACTAGTACACTGCTAAGAAAACCTATCTCAACCAATTCCACCTTTGTAGACAATAATAAAGTGAGTGACCACCATGCAATTATTCCAACGGAACAATTTGTTAATCTTGAGAATATGAGCAGTGATGAGAGAAAAATATATGATTTGGTGGTAAAGCGTTTTCTTGCTGTACTATACCCAGCTTATGAATATGAAGAAGCAACCATAAAAGTACAAGTTGCCAGTGAAGAATTTAGTGCGAAGGGACGAATTACAAAAACACTAGGATATAAAGAAGTTTATGATAGCCAGGCAGAGGAAGAATTAGATCAGAGTTTACCTAGATTGGTAAAAAATGATGTATTAAAACCAATATCTTTTCTTCTGACAGAAGGGAAGACAAAACCCCCAGCACTCTTTAATGAAGCAACTCTTTTATCAGCTATGGAAAACCCCGTGCATTTTATGGAGGAAAAGGATAAAGAGATGGTGAAAACCCTAGGGGAAACTGGAGGACTTGGAACAGTTGCAACGAGAGCAGATATCATTGATAAATTATTTGGCAGTTTTCTTATGGAAAAGAAGGGAAAGGATATACTAATTACCTCAAAAGGAAAACAATTATTAGAATTGGTACCACAAGATCTTAAAAAACCAGAGCTTACTGCAACCCTTGAAATGAAACTTGGAAAGATTGCAGGTGGTAAATTAAATAAGCAGGAATTAATGAAGGAAATGTCAGCTTATACAAAGGAACTTGTATTAGAAATTAAGAGTGGTGAAGGTAAATTCCGACATGATAATTTGACCAATAAAAAGTGTCCTACCTGCGGGAAAAATATGCTTGCGGTAAATGGTAAGAACAGCAAAATGTTAGTGTGCCAGGACAGAGAGTGTGGATACCGAGAAACCATAGCGATAACTAGTAATGCCAGATGTCCTGTATGTCATAAAAAGATGGAAATGATAGGAAAAGGAGATGCTAAGACCTTTACCTGTGTCTGCGGACATAGGGAAAAATTATCAGCCTTCCAGGATAGACGAAATAAAGAGGGGGCAGGGGTAAGCAAAAAGGACGTGGCAAAATATATGAATAAGGTAAAAAAAGAAGAACAGGAACCGGTAAATACAGCCTTTGCTGATCTTTTTTCTAAGATAAAATTGGATAGATAGGACGAAAATTCTCTGGTTATGTTTACGGAAAGGTGGAATATATGAATTCCTCTTAGAAGTTTTTATGCAGTAGAATTAGAGTGATAAAAAGCCTGGTGCTTTACTTCCTAGAATGATATGTTTTTCATTCGTAAGTAAAGCATCAGGCTTTTTCTTGACGCTTTCTTGACGAAGGAAGATACCATATTGACACTATGTTGACCTCATTTTTGATATGATTGGTAATGAAATAAATCATCTAAAAAAGGAGTTGAGAAAGTGGGAGTTGTATTAATTTTTTCTGGTATCATTGGTTTGATTTTACTAATTTACTTATTCTACGTATTGTTTCGAGGTGAGAACTTATGAGCGTGATTATACTAAAGGATATGATCTTTATGGTGTTACTGATTACCTTTTCCATTCCTCTTGGAATCTATATTTATAAGGTCATGGTAGGGGAAAACGTTTTTATGACACGTATTTTGGCACCTGTAGAAAATGGTATCTATAAGCTTATGGGAGTTAAGAGTAATGAGGAAATGGGTGCAAAAAGATATGCTAGTTCCGTGCTTGTTTTCAGTGGAATTGGTTTTGTTATTCTATGGTTGATGCAGATGGTTCAAAGTGTTTTACCTTTAAACCCAGCAGAAATCAAGGGTACTAGTTGGCATCTTGCCTTTAATACTGCTGCAAGTTTTGTATCCAACACAAATTGGCAGGCTTATGCAGGAGAAACCACACTATCTTACCTGACACAATTTCTAGGACTTACGGTTCAAAATTTTGTTTCGGCTGCTACTGGTATTGCTGTTTTATTTGCACTAACGAGAGGATTTATACTAAAACAAAAGAAAACAATGGGGAGTTTCTGGATAGATCTTACCAGAATTGTGCTTTATGTACTGTTGCCTTTATCTTTTATACTAGCTCTTTTACTGGTTTCTCAAGGTGTTGTGCAGACATTTGCCCCCTATGTAGAAACCATAACCCTTGAGAGTAATTCCATACAGATTATTCCGGTAGGTCCTGGAGCAAGTCAGATTGATATCAAACAGTTAGGTACCAATGGTGGAGGCTTTTTTGGCGCAAATTCAGCATTTCCCTTAGAGAATCCAACAGTATTTTCAAATCTGTTGCAGGTGTTGTCAATTCTACTAATTCCAGCTGCATTGTGTGTTACGTTTGGTAAAGCTGTAAAGGATATGAAACAGGGTAGGGCGATATATATCGCAATGATCATCGTATTTGTTGTATCTCTTACCGCAATCACAGCTTCTGAATTGTATACTGGACCTAGTTTTACAGGAACAGTGGATTCTACTAACATGGAAGGAAAGGAAGTGATTCATGGAGTTGCCGGATCTTCTCTTTGGGCGGCTGCAACAACGGCTGCTTCTAATGGTTCTGTTAATTCCATGCATGACAGTTTTACTCCCCTTGGTGGTATGATGGCCATGTTTTTAATGCAGCTTGGAGAAATTATATTTGGAGGCGTTGGTAGTGGGCTCTATGGAATGCTTTCCTTTGTTCTATTAACAGTATTTATAGCTGGTTTAATGGTTGGTCGTACACCAGAATATCTGGGTAAAAAAGTGGATCCCTTTGATATGAAAATGGTTTGTATCATTGTACTTGTGCCACCTTTATTGACACTGATTGGAACTGCCAGCGCAGTTATGATGCCTGATGCTAAGTCATGGATTAACAATTCTTCTGCACATGGTTTTTCAGAAATATTATACGCCTTTACTTCTATGGGTAATAACAATGGAAGTGCTTTTGCAGGATTTAGCGCAAATACCACATTTACCAATGTGATAGGAGGAGTCATTATGCTAATGGCTAGATTTATTCCAATGGTTTCAGCAATATATCTGGCCGAGAGCATGGCAAATAAAAAGTCAGCTCCCCCTAGTGAAGGTACTTTATCTACCTGTAACACAATGTTTATAGGTTTATTAATCGGTGTGATTCTTATAGTGGGTGCTTTAAGCTTCCTGCCAACATTGGCACTTGGGCCCATTGCCGATTATTTTTCTACTCGATAGAATGAGGTGATCAAGAGTGAAAGAAAATTTTTTTATTGAAAGGGTGCCACATAAAGATTCTTTCACTCATCTTTATTTGTGGCAGTATCACTGGAAAACCTGTGATATACAATGGGTGTAAATATGAAAAATAAAAAAATAATAAAGGATGCACTTTTACAGACTTTAGCTAAACTTTCACCAAGAATTCAGGTGAAAAATCCTGTTATGTTGGTTGTTTATATAGGAGCCTTGTTAACCACAATCCTATTTTTCCTTTCCTTTGCTGGGGTGAAAGATGAGAATTACGTTTATACTTTGGTAATTTCAATTATATTGTGGTTTACAGTGCTATTTGCTAACTTTGCTGAGGCAATTGCTGAAGGAAGGGGGCGTGCACAAGCTGACACCCTTCGTAAAGCCAGAAAAGATGTGAAGGCAAGGAAGTTAAGGTCAAAAAATAATAAGGAGGAATATAAAGAGGTACTTTCTGCAGAGCTAAAAAGAGGTGATATTGTGTTTGTAACAGCAGGAGAACAAATACCTATGGATGGTGAAGTAATTGAAGGTGCCGCATCTGTTGATGAGAGCGCAATCACAGGAGAATCAGCCCCAGTAATTAGAGAGTCTGGGGGTGATAGAAGTGCAGTAACTGGTGGAACCACACTTGTATCTGATTGGTTAATCATTGAAATTACCGCAGAAGCAGGGGAGAGTTTTTTGGATAAAATGATTTCCATGGTAGAAGGAGCCAAAAGAAAAAAGACACCCAATGAAATTGCACTGCAAATTTTGCTTGTGACTCTTACGATTATATTCTTAGTTGTAACAGCAACCTTATTACCTTTTTCTAGGTTTTCTAGCATGCAAGAAGGTGCTGGCTCTCCGATTTCTATTACCAATGTGATTGCACTATTGGTCTGCTTAGCACCTACAACCATAGGAGCCTTATTATCCTCCATTGGTATTGCAGGCATGAGTCGACTCAATCAGGCCAATGTTCTTGCAATGAGCGGTCGTGCCATAGAGGCAGCAGGAGATGTGGATGTTCTTTTATTAGATAAGACAGGAACTATTACACTGGGTAATCGACAGGCAAGTGAGTTTCTTCCGGTTAAGGGGGTTTTGGAGCAGGAATTGGCCGAAGCCGCTCAACTTTCTTCATTAGCAGATGAAACAGCGGAAGGCCGAAGTATAGTTGTATTGGCAAAAGAAAAGTTTGGAATTCGTGGTAGAGAAATTTCTAAGCTAGGTGCTAAATTTATAGAATTTACAGCAAAAACAAGGATGAGTGGAATCGATTATCAGGGCATCCAAATACGTAAGGGTGCTGCTGAGGCGGTGAAAGGTTTTGTCTTAGAAAAGGGTGGTGTCTATGAAAAAGAATGTGAAGAGTTTGTCATGAAAATAGCAAATGCGGGGGGAACTCCATTAGTAGTTGCAAAAAACAATCAAATATTAGGTGTAATTTATCTAAAAGATATGGTGAAAGATGGTGTAAAAGAAAGATTTGATGACTTACGGAAAATGGGTATTAGAACCATTATGATTACAGGAGATAATCCTATGACTGCAGCAGCAATTGCAGCTGAGGCTGGCGTGGATGATTTTTTGGCTGAGGCAACTCCTGAGGCTAAACTTTCCCTGATCCGTGACTATCAAGCTAAAGGTCATCTAGTTGCCATGACAGGAGATGGAACCAATGATGCACCTGCGCTTGCACAGGCAGATGTTGCTGTGGCTATGAATAGTGGAACACAAGCTGCTAAGGAGGCCGGCAATATGGTGGACCTTGACTCAAACCCCACAAAGCTTATAGATATTGTTCGGATAGGAAAACAACTTTTAATGACAAGAGGCTCCTTGACGACATTTAGTGTAGCAAACGATGTAGCCAAGTATTTTGCAATTATTCCTGTATTATTCTTTGGTATCTATCCCCAGTTAGAAGCCTTAAATTTTATGGGGCTTACCAGTTCAACGACAGCAATACTATCAACAATTATCTATAATGCACTTATTATCATTGCTTTGATTCCACTGGCACTAAAAGGGGTAAAATACCGAGAATTACCAGCGGGAAAATTATTAAAGAAAAATATGTTGGTGTATGGACTAGGAGGAGTGATTGCTCCATTTGTGGCTATTAAAGTTATAGATATGTTATTAACTGCCATAGGAATTGTATAGGAGGATGGAAGATGAAATCAATTATTAGAAATAGCATTATGTGTTTTGGAATTATGACAGTATTGTGTGGAGTTCTTTATACAGTTGCAGTTACCAGTGTATCAGGGCTATTATTTCCTAAACAGGCAGGGGGAAGTATCATCACTGTAACAAATGAGGAGGGGGAAACAATCCATTATGGTTCTGCTCTTATCGGACAGGAATTTACAAAGCCTGGGTATCTGATTGGAAGGCCAATGAAAACCACAAATTTATCACCAGTTAGTAAGGAACAAAAAGAACTGGTTGAGAAAAGAATACAATGGTGGCACACCTTTGATACAGAAAACCTGCAAGAAATACCAATAGAGTTAGTGACCGCCTCAGGAAGTGGGGTTGATCCTAATATTTCATCTGCTGGAGCTTTGTACCAAGTAGCTAGGATTGCCAAAGTAAGGGGAATCAGTGAGGCACAGGTAAAAGAAATAATTGAAGAGAATACCACTCGTTCCTTTCTTGGACTTTTTGGTGAGCCAGCTGTGAATGTTTTAAAAGTAAATATGGATTTGGATGGTCTAGAATAGGTGAAATTTGGTAATTATTACGCAGGGTGAATCGTGACAAATATTGTTACAATTCTTTTTTATAGTAATCTTGATAAAAATAGTTTATGATAGTTGAAAGTGATATGGTATTTCTTGTTAAAGCGGGGAGTGGAGTGAATGGAGCAAGAGAATTTACGTAGGAATCCTAATGTGCTTTTAGAAGATATAAAGTTACATCAGGAGAATAGACAGGGCAAACTAAAGATTTTTTTTGGCTACGCTGCAGGGGTTGGTAAAACCTATGCGATGCTTTGTGAAGCACAGGAACAATATAAAAAGGGTAAGGATGTGCTGATCGGTTATGTGGAACCTCATACTCGACCAGAAACCATGGCGCTTTTAAAGGGTCTGGTGGCACTGCCTCCTAAAACCATTGTGTATCGCAATATAGAACTGAAGGAATTAGATTTAGAGGAAGCGCTAAAGCGTAAGCCTGAGCTGATTCTTGTTGATGAACTTGCACATACCAACCCCGAAGGTGTTAGAAATCGTAAGCGGTTTCAAGATATTGAGGAATTACTAAATGCTGGAATTGATGTTTATACAACAGTTAATGTGCAGCATATGGAGAGTTTAAATGATGTTGTGGAGGATATAACGAAGGTTAAAGTGAAGGAGACTGTACCAGACTATATTTTCGAAAAAGCCGATATGATTAAACTCATTGATATTGAGCCACATGAGTTACTAAGTCGTATGGAGGGTGGTAAGGTATATACGCCTTTACAAGCAAAGAACGCAATGGGTAATTTTTTTACGAGAGAGAATTTAAGATTACTTCGTGAAATTGCCATGCGTAAAACAGCGGATAGAATCAGTAATGACAATCAAAATGAACGACGGATAACAGAAAAAATGGCCAATACTAAAATGTTAGTTTGTATTGGCCCATCACCTTCTTCAGGTAGATGTATTAGATGGGCCGCTAGAGCCGCAGAAGCATTTCACGCCCATTGGGTGGCGCTTTATGTAGAGGGGATAGAAAGTGACCATCTGACCAAAGAGCAAAAGAATTCCATTCGTGGCAATATGGATCTAGCAGAAAAGTTAGGAGCGGAAATTGTAACCCTCACTGGGCACGACATTGCCATTTCAGTCGCTGAATATGCAAAGTTATCGGGTATTACCAATATCGTTGTGGGTAAAAGCAGAAACAAGAAGACTCTTAGGAGCTTGTTTGAAGAGGATTTTGAAGACAAATTGATCTCTCTTTTGCCAAATGTAGAAATATATATTATACCAAGTAGCATAAATAAGCAGGATTATAAGAAGTCACCTAAAGACATTAGAAATAAAAAAAATTTCTTATCTGGGAAAGATTCTGTTAAGACCCTAGGTATTCTAATTAGTACGACACTATTATGCCATGGCTTACGAAACTTTGAGATTGGTGACCAAAATGTGATTATGGCATATATACTTTCAGTTTTGGTGATTTCAAGAATAACAGAAGGTCATATGTATGGAATTATGGCTTCCATTGTAAGTGTATTAGCCTTTAATTTCTTTTTTACAGAACCTTATTTTACATTTAATGCAATTCAAGCTGGTTACCCACTTACATTTTTAATTATGTTACTAGCAGCGCTTATAACAAGTACGCTAACAGTGAGAAATTCTATGCAGACAAAGCATGCAGTGGAAAGAGAACGTCGAACAGAGGTACTATATGAAATTAATAAAAAGTTACTAATAACCGGAGGACTTGATAAAATAGTTTCCCTAACCAATGAGTATATTCTTCATTTGTTCGATCGTTCCGTTATATTTTTTACCACTGATCCTGCCCTTGCTGAAGAGGGGCAGGTCTTGCAGGCATCTGAGGATGTTAATTCTAAGTTTCTTCATTCAGAGGATGAAAAAGCTGTAGCCCATTGGGTTTTCGTAAATAAGAAACGTGCAGGAGCAGGCACAGATACTTTAATGGGAGCTGGTGCATTTTATATGCCGGTTATAGCAAAAGGAAAAGTGCTCGCGGTTTTAGGGATCTCTTGTTTAAAGGGTACTCTTGATCATAGTAGCAGATTGTTTTTACGAATGATAGCAACCCAGGTGGCAATGGCCTTAGAACGTCAGCAGCTATCGGATGAACAAAGAAGTGTTATGGTAGAAGCTGAGAAGGAAAAGATGCGAAGTAATCTTTTGCGCGCAATTGCCCATGATCTTCGCACACCGCTTGCGGGAATACTTGGTGCAAGTTCTGCAATACGTGAAAATAAGGTTGTTTTGGACGAAATTACAAAAGAAAAGTTAATTTGTGATATCCAAGAGGAGACCCAATGGTTAATTCGGATGGTAGAAAATTTATTATCTGTGACTCGAATGAATGAAAATGCCTCTAAGGTTACAAAAAGTCCGGAGGCTGCCGAAGAAGTAATCGGTGAGGCGGTCAGTAGAATACAAAAAAGATTTCCAAACCGTGTTATCTTAGTTAGTGTACCTGAGGAGTTACTTGAGGTTCCAATGGACGGCACATTGATTGTTCAGGTTCTAATCAATTTGATAGAAAATGCCATCAAACATTCACCAAAGGATTCCACCATCGAGATTTATTTAAAAAGGAAGGGAGAGTATGGGGTGTTTCAAGTGGTGGATCATGGAAAAGGAATCGATGTAGAGGATATGCCATATTTATTTACAAGTTATGTCCCTAATGGATACAAAAGTGCAGATTCTTCTAGAGGAATGGGCATTGGTCTATCTATCTGTATGACAATTATAAAGGCTCATAATGGTACTATGGAAGCAAAAAATCAAAAGGAAGGTGGCGCAGAATTTATGTTCATGTTACCTTTAGAAAGAAGTGAGGCATCATGGAAGTAAAACCTTTCGTTTTAGTCATTGAAGATGAAAATGCTATTAGGAATTTCATTACCGCTATCCTAGAATCCAATGGATACCAGGTAATGAAGGCGAATACAGGGAAAGAAGCCATATCTATGGCCATATCCTATTCGCCAGATATCATTCTTCTGGATTTGGGATTGCCGGACATGGATGGTGTTCAGGTCCTAAAAAGCATAAGAGAATGGTCCAAAATCCCAATTGTAGTTGTTTCTGCTAGAGGTCATGAGAGAGAGAAGGTAGAGGTACTAGATTTAGGTGCAGATGATTACATTGTAAAACCCTTTGGAACTTCTGAGCTTCTTGCTAGAATTCGAACAGCCCTGCGTCATAGTTCCCTAAGTATGGGTGGCGAGTTTAAAGGAGTTGAAAAACTAACCATTGGGGAGTTGTCCGTTGATTATGGGAGAAGAACAGTATTACTCAGTGGAAGTATAGTTCATCTTACTCCTGTAGAATACAAAATTCTAGCCCTTCTCTCTAAGCACGCAGGGAAAGTACTGACACATGACTATATTATGCGTGAGATATGGGGCTTATATGCAGGGGATAGTCATACTCTACGTGTTAATATGGCTAATATAAGAAGAAAAATTGAAATAAACCCAGGGACACCTAAATATATTTTAACAGAGATGGGGGTTGGGTACCGTATGGTGGAAGCATTAGAAGATAGAAATTAGACTGATAAAGCAGACTTTTGATTGAAATCTAAAAGATTGCATGGATTCATTTATCCAAAAGTATCCGAATATTACGCTGAATTTTGGTGGAATATATATAGGAGGTCTAGACATCGTGTGCTATAATGGTTATGAAATACTAGTTAAGGAGAACAAAATATGTCAGATGAAAATCAAGAAATTTTAGATAAATATACAAAAGTTTGTATCTGTAAAGCCATAAGTAAAAGTACAATGAAAAAAGTAATAAGAGAGGGTGCAGACACCCTAGAAAAAGTCCGAAAAGCTACAACTGCTGGAAGTGGAAGCTGTGGTGGAAGAAGATGTACGCCAAAGATATTGGATCTGCTAGAGGAAATGAATCAAGGTCATTAAGTTAGGATACAGCAATGCTACAATATAAAAAATGCTACCTAATATGGGATAAATATAGTGATTTAAACGGGTTTTAAATTGCTCTCATGTTTTGTAACATAACAAACAGATTGCACATCAGCCTTAAAATTAGTATAATAATTATGATGTTTATACTGGTCGCGGCTGCAAATAGCTGTTTGAAGCCTATTGTATTGACGACCATTACAAATAGGAATCAAAGGAGATGCTACATGTGTAAAAATTACATATTTAAAAGTTTTCACTTCCGTGATTTAAGTATAAGTAAAAAATTTACTGTAAGTTTGTCTTTTTTACTTATTCTTCCGTTAATCGTTCTGTTTTTATGGATTAATCAAAATATAACCAGTCGTTTGGATGAACAGAATTGCAAGACAAATTTAGAAATCTTAAAACAAACTATGACTCCGATTCATTATATGATAGAGGACGTATCATATATATCATTGGAAATTTTAGGGAATATAAATTTGCAAACATACCTAGTTAATAAAAATAATTTAAGTAATGATAAAAGAGAAGAATTTCTAATGAAGATACAGTACGAATTGGGAAAACTAATAAATTCGAGGGATAGTATTAGTCGAGTCTCGATATTCACAGAAGAGAAAATACTATTCCAATTCGGTGGGTATTTAAGAGAAGAATCATTGCATCATTTGAATCAAGTACAGGAGTTACGAGGGAAACCATTATGGCTTCCTACGGAATCGGATAAGCGATATATTTCAAAAAATGACCGAATTTATGAAGTGCCGATTGTTCGTGCAATCAATGATTTCACAACGATGAATCATATTATTGCCTATGAAAGAATCAATATTGCAGAAGAATATCTATGTTCTCTATATTCAGGAATCAAAGGTGATGGAACTCAATCGTTATTTATCGTTAATAAAGAAGGGGACATTATTTCTTCACTGGCTAAAGAACTTCTTGAAACGAATATTAAAAATGAAGAGTATTTTGAAAAATTTCAAGAAAAATCCGAGGGATATTTTGTAAATAAATCAGGATCCTTAGTAAGTTATTATGAAATAAATAGCCCACAATGGTATGTAGTAAAGATTGATAAGTTAGATACAATAATTGGCGGAAGATTAATTAATTCAATTATTGGAATATGTATTTTATTTACTATGTTTTTTGGTGTTTGTTTTATTACTATTCAAAAAAGACAAATTATTGAACCAATTAAACAACTATCCAAGGAAGTGAAAAAGTTTCATGAGGGAAAATATAATATCAGGTTACATACAGATTCCCAAGATGAAATAGGTGAATTGAATCAGTGTTTTGTAGATATGGGTAGTTATATACAAGATTTAATCGAAAGAGTTTATAAGAGCCAGTTAAAGGAGAAAGAGTCGCAATTACTGTATTTACAGTCACAGATTAACCCACATTTTTTATACAATACTTTAGATTCTATCAGATGGATGGCAATAAAGGGAAAGCAATTTGATATCGCGGAGCAGATTGAGGCATTATCTAATTTATTCAAAAATGCATTGAATCAAGGAAAAGATTTGACTACATTAGAAAAAGAAATAAAACACTTATTGGATTATATTACAATTCAAAAGAATCGTTTTGGAGATAAAATTGAGTATGTGATTCAAGTAGAGGATAATTTAAAGTCTCTCCGTGTTTTAAATCTAATTTTACAGCCATTAGTGGAAAATGCTATTGTTCATGGGCTTGAGAATAAACTAGGACAAGGTAAGATTTTTGTAAGTGTTTACAAAAAAGAAGGTCATCTTTGTTTTAATGTAGAGGACAATGGGCTAGGAACAGACGAAGAATTAATCAGGTATAAATTAGCAGAAGCATCGGGTGATCACACGGTATTAGCCTTACATAACATAAATAAAAGAATCAAATATAAGTATGGAGAAGCTTATGGTATCCAGTTCTCTAGTGAGATCGGTGTTGGAACCAAAGTAGAGATTAAGATACCTATAAATGAATGAGGATAATAAGATGAAACTCTTAATTGTAGATGATGAGATGCAAATCAGAACTGGATTAGAACAGGGAATTAATTGGAGTGAAATGGGTTTTACAGATGTCTTTACGGCTCAAAATGGTGTAGAGGCTTTGGAACTATGCAATAGATATAAAACTGAGCTAATTATTACGGACATTCGGATGCCGGGTATTGATGGAATAGAATTGAGCCGTCGGATAATGAGAAACTATCAACTCGTTGAAATAATTATATTAAGCGGTTATTCCGATTTTAAATATGCCAAAGAAGCAATTAAGTTGGGCGCTTTTGATTATCTTCTAAAACCAATTAACATTAATGAGTTATTAGAGAGTGTACAGCGTGCAAAAGACTCTATTATGCAGAAATTTCATGCAACTAAAAATATGGAGGCTTATCAGCAAATTAATCGTGAGAGGGAATTGCAACAACTTATTTTGAATAAAGACAAAATCGCTAGGGAAGATGAAAAAAAATTGTGTGATTATCTTACTATTAATTATAAGAAAGAATTAGTTGCTGGGATATGCAGTGTTGATAAAATAAAGGATAAAAATATAGAACAATTAATAATATATTTAGAAACCTATTTATCTGAAATATTTAAGGGCTATGGAGTTGATATTCTCTTTTGGAATAAAGAAAATTTGTTTTTTATAATGGAAGTATTTACAGAGGCAGAGCTAGAACGAAAAAAAAAGAAATTAACGATAGAACTTCTAAACTTAAACAAAATTTTAAAGAATCAATTTGATAATACAGTTTCAGTGGTATTTAGTTTTAAAGGTGATATAGATCAAATAATAACATTATTTAATCAATGTGATAATTCATTAAAGCACCGTTTGTATAAAGGCAAAGAAATGATTATAAGTAGAGCTGATATTACTGAATATAAACAGATTCCTATAAGTCCAATAGAAGTAGAAGAAATTAGAGAACACATCAGAAGATTTGACTATACCAATATTCATTTATATTTACAAAATATTTTTAATAGATTAAAAGAAATGAATATTACTTCTGTTGATTTTGTAAAAGGGACATGTTTGGAATTAAAAAATATATTAATAGCTACAGTGCTTGATAAGGGTGTAGATGTAGAGAGTATTTTTGAATACAATCGAGATTGGATTAATGATATTCCTAATTATTATACCTTGCAAGAATATTTTGAATGGATTGACAATCTCTATTATATTATTTTTGAAGGATTAACTCAATTGTTAGGCAAGCATCATAGCAGGGTTATTGTTCAGGCTGTGGACTATATTTCAAATCATTATGGGGAAAATATTAACCTTGAAAGTACTGCTGAATATGCCAATAAATCAAAAAATTATTTTAGTTATCTATTCAAAAAGGAAATGGGTGTATCATTTGTTGAATATTTAAATAATATCCGAGTGGAACAAGCGAAAAAACTATTAGACAGCACTGATGAAATGACATATGAAATATCAGAAAAAGTGGGTTATAGCG
Organism: Anaerocolumna sp.; assembly: GCA_047972335.1. Taxonomy (GTDB): domain Bacteria; phylum Bacillota; class Clostridia; order Lachnospirales; family Lachnospiraceae; genus Anaerocolumna. Next base: position 62,928 of record JBKEAO010000065.1, read on the forward strand.
ATTATAAGTATTTTTCAAGTGTATTTAAAAAAGTAACAGGTATGTCACCAATACAATATCGTAAAAGATGATCAGAATCGTAAGATTTTCGATACTTTCAATATTTAATCTCCTATAATAGCTATTAAGTCTTGTGTATAATTAAACTAAGATTTAAATAGCTATTAGTTTAAATCTAAAAATAATATTTGGGAGGAAATGAAAATGAAAAAAAGATTCTTGAGAGTAATGTTATGTGCTGTCATGGCAATTACTATGCTGGCAGGTTGCAGTGGAAAAGGAAAAGAAACAGAAATACCTAAGGACAAAGTGACTAATGAAGAAAAAAACACAGAAACGGCAGGTAAAAAGCCTACAATCAAAGTATATGGTAAAGTAATTGAATATACCTCCGGACCGATGATGACAGATGCTTTAACAGAAAAATTAAAAGATAAATACAATATTGAGGCAATTCAAGTTGACTGGGCGAATCAAGATACAGTAATACGTACTGGTATTGCATCGGGTGAGCCTTGTGATATTTATAACTATGAACCGGGGAGGATGTTTAATTTTGCAGATATGGCAGTTGATTTAAAACCTTATCTTGATGCGGATCCTGAATGGAAAGCGCAATTTAATGAAAGTGCATTAGAAGCGGGCACGATAGATGGAAAAATATTAAATGTACCTTGGGAATCAAATTTTTCCACTATTTTAGCAAATAAAACGAAATTAGATGAATTGGGTATTACAATCCCGGAATCCTGGACAATGGACGAATTTTTAGAAGTTTGTAAGTCGATAAAAGATTCAGGTGCATTTCCCTTTGCCAATGCTACAGATTTAGGCAGAGCAGGGTGGCTGTATAGAAATGCGATGCTCTCAGTTGTAGTAGGTGAAGGCAGGTATGAAGACTACATAAAAGGTCAAGTTCCATTAAATGAATCCGAATCGAAAATAGCTTTAGAAGCAACTAAAATTTTATATGATAAAGGTTATATGTATCCGGGTGAAGGTGCTGTAACGGTAAAAAATGATGAGATAAAAGCTGCATTTTATCAGGGGGATTTATTAATAATGCCAGAAATCGCAGCAGGGGCAAAGGTAACTGCTGCGGCAGCAGATTTTGAAGTAGTTACGGTGCCTTGGCCAGCAGCTGGTAATACACCTGCAATTCATGGCGTATATAATGGTTTTTTTATTCCTAAAAACTGTGCTGATATTGATGCGGCAGTAGAAGTTTTAAAAGTATTAACAAGCCCAGAAATTCAAAAAATTCATGCAGACGAAGGTTACATTCCTGCAAATGTAAAGGTAGAAGTTACAGAGCCTTTTGTAAAAACAGTTGTCGCGCAAAGCAAAGACTTATATAGTCCCGAAGATCCTGCTTCTGTAGAAATGACGGATTATAGAGCGAATTACTTGCTGCCAGAGTTGATATTAGGTGGTAGTGTTGATGAAGTTGCAGATAAATTAGAATCTCTTAGACCACAAGAATAATTTGGGATAATTTGATTATATATTACAAAATGATCTCTTGGAATCCTGATTGATCATGCCAGCAGAGCCGGTAATAGTACTTTGAAAAGGAATATTATCCATAAAATAAAAAATGAGTATGAGAAATAGACATAACTGTCGATATATCTTGAAATGGTGTATAATCTTGTCTTTGACAGTTTTTTAAATATAAAACCGCTGAAAAGCTTTAACAATAGAGCTTTCAGCGGTTTTTGTCATTGTAATGGACTAGGGTAATTTATTTTCTGCCCTTACTTTTTTCTGAATTGTTTTCATTTGGCTTTTAGTAATGAATTGATAATCTGTTCTGGAGTTACTTACTTCATGAAGATCATCGGTTACTTTATCACGTTTATAGAGCGGGATAAACCCCTGCTCTTCGACATCTTCAAAATTCATCGATTTTAGTGTGTCTAAAATAGTCTTACATGTGTACTATTCAGGAACCAATGTCATTAAGTTAGTGAGAGCGGCCCTTGAATTAGAGATATATTAACTTTAATTCAAGGAGGCACCTTATTTATGACTCAACAAGTAATCAAGGACTTATTTCATTCTTCTGTTAATTATGTTGTTTCTTCTAATTCAAACCATGTAACAGCCCCTCACGTGATCTTACTAGAACAAGAAAAATCTCGCCACACAATCTTATTTATTTCCTTGTTGCACAAGGTTTGTCATCTTCTAGCGTTGAAATGCTTGCCAAATATTTTTAATAAAAAGGAATCTGGAAGCCTTGATTTTACTGGGTTAGAGATTTCGAGAGAATATCATATAAGAAGGTGGAAACATTTAAAAGGATGTTCAACCTTTTTATATCGAATAAAATTAGATATATTCGTATTTTCTTTAGGTGTTTCAAGTAATATGAATTTATTATAATAAGTATAGAAAATAAAAGGAGATTGAATTATGAATAAGAATAGAAGAAGTTATAGTAAGACTGGTTTTGCATTTTTAGCACCAGCTTTGATTTTTGTCTTAATTTTTAATGTAATTCCATTTGTTTGGAATTTTATCCTGTCTTTTCAAACTTGGAATGGTTTTGAGAAAGCAGAATTTATAGGCATAAGAAATTATATAGAATCCTTTCAGGATCCATTGGTTATGAAAAGTTTGTTTAACTCGGCTTTGTACGCTTTTACATCCACAATAGGTGGAGTGATAATAGGGTTGATTATAGCAACATTAATTTTTAAACTTGGTGGAAAAGAAGGTTCTGCTTTTCGCTTAATTTTGTATAGCCCTGCAATGCTGCCAACGGCAGTTGTTGGTTTAATGTTTGTATTTTTTTACAATCCTAATATGGGATTGTTAAATAACTTTTTAGAAGTAATCGGTTTAGAGAATCTCACACAGGTATGGCTGCAAAACAAGTCTACGGCAATGGTAAGTATTATATTTGTGGCTATTTGGAAATGTGCCGGAACTGTTATGATGCTTTGCTTTGCTGCGATGCAATCGGTTCCGTCTACCTTATATGAATCCAGCAATTTAGACGGAGCAAGTTTTTCTAAGCAAATGATTCATATTACTTATCCTTTAATTAAACCGATGATATTGTTAGCAACCATTAATACATTAGGAACGCAATATAAAAGTTACGATTTGATTTTCACAATGACACAAGGCGGACCGGGGAGTTTAACTGCGACGGTACCGATTGTTATGACCAAGACAGCTTTTAACTTTGGATATTTTGGAAATGCCGCATCTATGGGAGTTATTTTTACAGTTGTTGTAGCGATTAGTATTATTATAGTACGTAGAGTATTAAAGGGGGATGACTATGAATTTTAAAGCAATTAAGAAAAGTGATCGGATATTAAAATTGGCAATTCGCACAATTTTAATTATATTTGTAACTATTACGGTATATCCAATGATATTCGTTTTACTTACTTCATTGAAAAGTACCAATGAATTTTATAATAATATTTGGCTGTTACCTAAAAATTTTGCATGGTCAAATTACGAATATGCCTGGAATGTTGCTAAAATAGGTGAATATTTTTTGACGAGTATTATTGTAGTTGGAATTACAGTATCCTCCACCTTGGTCTTAGCAGCTTTAGCGGGATACGCTTTAGCTAAGCTTAATGTTCCAAAGGCAGATACTATCATGCTTTTTATCTTTTTATTAACGATGTTACCTTCGGAATCAATCATTATGCCAATGTATATTATGATAAGTAAGGTAAAATTAACAGGCTCTTATCCATCTTTAATTCTGCCTTATATAGGATGGGGATTGGCTTTAACTATTTATATCTATAGAAATTTTTTTAAAACCATTCCTACTGAAATTATTGAAGCAGCACGAATAGACGGATGTGGGGAGACCAAAACATTTGCTGCCGTTGTTATGCCGATGATGCTTCCTGCTACAGCTACGAATGCTATCTTTTTGTTTTTAGGATGGTGGGGAGAAATGTTATGGGCATCTGTAGAATTATCTACATCAAAATTAAAAACACTGCCATTGGGCATTACTGCGTTTGTACAAAGTTCAGGAACTGATTGGGGTCCTTTATGTGCGGCAAGTGCTATAGTTCTTATTCCGGTGATTCTATTCTTTGTATTTACACAAAAATATTTTGTGGCTGGATTAACGAGTGGTGCAGTAAAGGGATAATACAAGGAGATTCATATGAAAATTTATGTTGCATTAAATGGAAATGATTCTAATGACGGGACAAAAGAAAGACCTTTTAAAACAATTCAAAAAGCACAAATTGCTGTTCGTGAGGCTAAATTAAATGGTCAGAATAGGATACATGTTAAAATATCAGAAGGGAAATATTATTTAAGTCAGCCGATTCAGTTGAAAGCGGAGGATAGCGGAACTTTAGAGCATCCTATTGTATATGAAGGGATGGGTAATGTTACTTTGAGTGGTGGTATTCCATTAGAACTTAACTGGGAAGAATATGGTAATGGTATTTATAAAGCAAAACTAAAGGAAATGCAAAAAATTGATCAGTTATTTGTGAATGGAAAGAGTCAAATCATGGCTCGTTACCCTAATTATCAAGAAAAAGCCAGATATTATAATGGGTACAGCAAAGACAGCTTCAATCAGGAACGAATTAAAAAGTATAAAAGTCCCAAAGGTGGTTTTATGCATGTAATGCACGAAGGACTTTGGGGAGACTTTCACTTTGAGATAACAGGTTTCGATAACAATGGAGAACTGGCTTATGTTGGAGGACATCAAAATAACCGGCCTTCAAAAATGCATGAATCGATACGCTACATTGAGAATATTTTTGAAGAATTAGATTCTGAAGGGGAATGGTTTCTTGATGAAGAATCCTGGATGCTATATTATAAACCATCACCAGATATAGATTTTAATGACTGTTCAATGGATGGAATTGTCTTAAAAAATTTAATGTCATTTGTAGGAACACAAGAAGAGCCGGTGAAAAACATTGTGATAGAAAATATATGCTTTCAAGGTGCTTGTAGAACATTTATGGAACCAATGGAGCCGTTACTGCGAAGTGACTGGTGTGTTTGCCGTAATGGTGCAGTTTACTTAGAAGGTACAGAGCGGATTAGACTGAATAACTGTGAAATTAATCAGGTGGGCGGAAATGGTATATGTATTAGTAAATATAATCGCTTTGCAGATGTTTCCGCATGCTATATACATGATACTGGTGCCAGTTCCATATTATTTGTTGGTGATGTTAATGCAGTACGTTCTCCGCTCTTTCATTATGAAGATATTTATGAAGATCCAGATGCAATAGATTGGGAACCTGGACCACGAAATAATAGTTATCCTAGCAATTGCACTGTATACGACAATTTAATAACCAGATGTGGAAGAGTAGAAAAACAGGCGGCAGGAGTTTGTATTTCTATGTCCCAGAAGATTACAGTTAGTCATAATAGCATATATGATGTTCCAAGAGCTGGTGTTAATATCTGTGATGGAACATGGGGAGGACACATTATTGAATATAATAATGTTTTTCATACAGTGTTAGAAACAAGTGATCATGGTGCTTTTAATTCATGGGGAAGAGACCGTTATTGGGATTGCCGCTATGAGGTTATGGAAAAATCAGTAGAACAAAATGTAAAAGTCCCTTTATTGGATACAACAATTCCAATCATTATTAAAAACAATTGCTTTGAATGTTCTCATGGCTGGGATATTGACTTAGATGATGGTTCATCCAATTATCAGATTTATAATAATATCTGCCTTAGAGGAGGTATAAAAAACAGGGAAGGTGTGTACCGTGAAGTTTATAATAATATTATATTAAACAATACATTTCATCCTCATCTTTGGTTTGAGAAAAGTGGTGATAAATTCTATAGAAATATAATATTTAAAAATTATGCAGATATAGGTCTTAAAGGCTGGGGCGAGAAAATGGATAACAATATTTTACATAATGAAGTATCTGGTGCAGCAACTCAATTGCAAGAAAAATCACATCAAGATGAGCATTCAATATATGCTAAGGTTCAATTTGTGGATATGTTGAAAGGAGATTTTAGACTCAAAAAGTCAGAAGATATTGTTCAAACCGGATTCAAGGATATTGATGCAAGCCAGTGTGGTGTTATCTCAATGCATCTAAAGAAAATGGCAATTACTCCATTTGCCGATGGATATGTTATTGATCAACGTGTAGAGAAGGATATCAGTATTTATGAATTCAACGGTCTACAACTGAAATTATTATCCGGATTAGGCGAAGTATCAGCTACCGGAATGTATCAGGAAAGCGGAATCTATGTAATTAAAGTTGAAAATGATAGTTTTTGGAATCAGAGAGGAATCTGTAGTAATGACGTAATATTAACAATTGATCAAGAAGATATTATGGATGTAAAGACCGGTATTGATCTACTAAAGAGACAACCCAAAGAGATTGTAGTTTGGAGAGGTCAAGGAAAAAGGATACTTAGCTAGCCTATAAAGAAGTAAATAAATAAAAAATACGGGCTATTATTTCTTATAAAAAAGATGATGTAATCCTTAATATATATAGGCTATTAATTCAAACACAGTGTAAAAATTTTATACCAACAAATCATACAAGGAGGGAAACAAATGAAAGCAAAAAATTTAATTACAGTGTTATTAGTCGCAGTGTTGTTTCTACCAATACTGCCAGCAAGTCTTGTATTTGCTCAAAGCCAACAAGGCGGGACAGTTGTACTTAATCCGGAAAAAACAATTGACAATTTGGAAATGTTACCGGCAGGGGCGGCAGCACGGAATGATGAAGTGACAATTTTTAATGCAGGTGTACCAAAATATTTTTGGGTCAATAATTTTGGGGCAAGGAGCAACGATTACCTAGAATGGACAGTAAGATCAGATTTGGCTGAAACAATCGATTATTTTGCATGGCTGCACATTAACGCGGCGGCTGGCACAGAATTCAATGTTACAGTGACTCAAAACGATACATCAACTAATACAAATTTTACCAAGGGAAATAGCGGTTGGGAGATAGCAGAGGTTGGTACTTTAAAAATTCCATCTGGCGAGAGTACAATAAAATTAACAAAGGTAACGAGTGGAAATCAGAACTGCGAAATAAAAGGACTGGATATCATACGTGAATCCGATAAGGCAGCATATTTAGATAGGATTGACTCCTATAGGGCAGCAGGAAATGGGACAAGAGTCAAATTCAGCAATTCCGGTTATGGGCTGTTTTTTCAATATGGTGTTTGGGGATACCCTCAGTTTGGAGAAAAAAAGAGTGAGGATGATGCTACCAATGATTTTGATGTTGATACTTTTGTAGATTTACTTGAAGATACAGGATCAAAATTTGTTATTTGGTCATTAACATGGTGGCAATACAGAATGCAAATGCCGGTAAAAGCAGTAGATGATATAATGGGAGATTCCACCCTTACTATGAAACGTAATTTAGTGGGTGAAATTGCTGCTGCCTGTAAGCAAAGGGGAATAGACTTCTATTTGTATTATCATCAGGGTATCCAGCAGGAGCCGGCATGGAAAGCAAAACAAAATTGGCCTGATCAGTTCAGTAAATATGGAGTAGGAGACCGCAGTACATTTTTTAACAACTGGGAGAAGGTTATTACTGAAGTGGGTAATACGCTGGGAACAAATCTTGACGGTTGGTTTTTTGATGATGGCTGTGTTTACTACCCTGCACCGTTTGAAAGAATGGCAATCGCTACAAGGGCAGGCAATCCCAATAGATTAGTTTCTTATAATTCCTGGGCTGGGACAAAAATAACTGAATTTCAAGATATGATCTTTGGTGAAGGGAAATGGGGAGATGTCACAAGTCCTACAACAGACGGTGTATTCCAATCAGGTAAAGAAAGCGGTCTACAACAGGTAGCTATGCCGCAAATCAATAACGGGAATTGGGGTATTACAAGCCAAAATGAAACAATTACTTTAAATGTGGATTCAGATACCATGATTTCCAAAGTAAAAAGTGCAGTACAAAGAAAAGTACCTGTGGCTCTAAATGTGAAAATGTGGGAGGAAGGTATTATTGGAGATACAACGGTACAAGCCTTATTTAAGTTGAAAAATGCAATATATAACACCGATCAATCTCTACTCGAAGTTATGGTAAATGACACCGATACAAGGATAGAATACTCACAAAACACAGGTTGGAATTATGGGACAAATTATACCGGATACTATAATAAGGATACTCACTTTTCTAAAAATACCGGAACATCACCATGGGTTGAATTTGATTTTACCGGCACAGGTATTGGTATTATTGGCAAAAAAGCATTATGGTCTGCTAATATAGATGTGTATATAGATGGCGATATTACCACTAATACGATTACAGGAAGTGGAACTTTTAACGCTTCTCCGGAACAAGGTCAATTTGAAGCCTATAAAAAAACAGACCTTCAGTATGGTTCACATAAAATAAAGGTAGTATTTAAAGCTGGTGCTTTAGAGGCACATTTGGATGCATTTAAGGTGTATGACAGCACTGCACAGACATCGCAAGAACCTGAATTTTCTGTAAAAAAAGTTGCTATTTCTAGTATAAGTGATGAAATAGGGTTGTCAGAAACAATGCAGATGAATGCAGCAGTATTCCCTCAATATGCAAATGATAAATCAGTTGTGTGGTCTGTTACAGATATGAGTGGGGAGAATACAAGTCTTGCAGTAATTGACCAGAATGGATTGCTGGAAACAAATGATTCTATAGGAACAATTAGGGTAATCGCAAAATCTAACTCAGACAAAACAATTTTGGGAGAAAAGGCAATTACAATAAAAGCACTGCCTAAAGTTACAACTATTTTAGGAAATGATCCTAACATAGTTAAGACAGGAACATGGATTACAAGGACAGCGTCTACTGATTCAAAGGAGGCAAACGCAACAGCCAGTTATACCTTCACAGGTAATTATATTGAGTGGTATGGTGTTAAGGGATATGACCATGGAATTGCCGATATTTACATTGATGATAAATATGTAACAAATATTGATTGCTATTCCGCAAGCAGGGAAACAGGAGACTTACTGTTTAAATCTGGAAAATTGGGACAGGGCCAGCATACAATAAAAATCCAAGTGCAGGATAGTAGAAATCAAGCATCATCAAATAGATATATTGAGATATATTCCTTTAAGATCATGGAAGAGCTTCAGCTATAATAATCAAAATAGGATTAGGATGTGTCAAGGGGACAGGTTTGGTGTCACACCTCGGTGTGACACCAAACCTGTCCCCTTTACACAAAACCTATTGATTATCATATGCCTTCACATATACAAAGTTCTCATTATTTCGCTGCATTTTATGGTCTGCATATAAGACAGAACGAAGGAAATCTCCGCCACCTGACTCTGTAGCTTGAAGGACTAACTCTAGTTTTTTTTCCACTTCATCTGCTGTAATATCATCAAGAAATACACGCTCACCAGACCTTAACATACTAGAAGGGATTAAAAGTGTGCTGCCAAGATTCAAACCTTGTTCTTTGCGCTCTTTTAATTGTTTGATGAGATCTTGTCCTGTAATTAGACCCGCCACAGTAATGGTCTCTCCAAAATAATCATTTCGTATGCAAATAGGATGAATTGTTATGTTGGGAAAAGAATCCATAATCTTTTGTGAGAAGGATAAAATGGTACTAAAGGCAAGCTTTCCGGTAGCGATAGTAACAGTCCTTGGGGGAAGTGTTTTAAGTTCTTCATATTCCTTTGAATTTATCATCTGATCTAGTGCCTCATGAAATTCTGTAATGAATAGTCTCATCATACCAACACCGTTTTCTAACTGAATATACCCATCATAGCGTTCTTCTTCTGGAAATTCTCTTTCAGCAGTTATATAAAACTCATCACTTGCCTGTATAAAATGGAGACCATACTCTTCATAAAAAATGTGTTGATATCTCTCAATTAGATCAATGACTGCACCAGCTTCTTCCTTTGTAAATAATTCTAGAGGATACAATCCTTCTCTATATTTAGTAATCCCTGCAGGAACCACAGATACACTTCTCATAAATGGAAGATATTTCGATAAATCTTTGATGGAGCGCTCCAATTCAGCACCATCGTTCACATTTTTACAAAGTACAATCTGTCCATTCATTTCGATATGATTTTCGTATAACTTGTCCAGATTTTTTAATGCATCTCCTGCAAAACGATTGTGAAGCATTTTATTACGCAGTTCTGGATTGGTGGTTTGAACAGAGATGTTAATGGGAGCAAGGTTAAATCGTATGATTCTGTTAACATCCTTTTCAGACATATTGGTTAAGGTAATATAATTACCCTGTAGGAAGGAAAGTCTGGAATCATCATCTTTAAAATAAAGGGTATCTCTCATACCTTTAGGCATCTGATCGATAAAGCAAAACATGCATTTATTATGGCAGGTTCGATAATCACTCATAAGGCTGTTTTCAAAATCAATTCCTAGATCATCATCATACTCTTTATCAATTTCTAATACCCATTCTTCACCATCACTTTTCCGAATGAGTATTTCCACATATTCATCTTTAATCAGATATTGGTAATCAAAAACATCATCTATTTCTTCTTCATTAATTGCTACTAGATAGTCTCCGGGTTCTATACCCATTTCTTCACCAATGGAATCAGCCATAACGGACTTGATGAGATGACCTTCTAATTTTTTTTTCATGTAGTACCTCTTTCTATTGTATACTCAACTTTGCAGTTAAAATTCTCTATTACACTTGTAAATGCAGTCAAAACCCATTATTTATTATGGTGTCCCAGACTTTTTTATAGTTGTGACTATGATGAATTTAATGTTATGATCTGTATGCATATTATACACACATCTTCTAAGAATGTAAATGAAAGTTGTGTTTTCAATCATAAACGTTATAATGATAGTATTACATGAAATGTAAAGGAGAAACATCCACATGACATTACAACAGTTAAAATATGTGGTAACAGTTGCTGAAAAAGGTACCATTAGCGAAGCTGCCAAGGAATTATTTATTTCGCAGCCAAGTTTAACCAATGCAATTAAAGATCTAGAGCAAGAGATGCAGTTTGCTATTTTTAATAGAACCAATAAAGGAATCAGTGTTTCTAATAAAGGTGATGAGTTTTTAGCATATGCAAGACAAGTTCTTGAGCAAGCACATTTGTTAGAAGAAAAATTTTTAAATATAAAGAAACAAAGTCCAAGATTTAGTGTATCAACCCAACATTATTCCTTTGCAGTAAATGCATTTGTTGATGTAATAAGGGAATTTGGTGGTAACCAATATGATTTTACACTTAGGGAGACCCAGACCAATGAGATTATAACAGATGTGAGTAGTCTAAAGAGTGAAGTGGGAATTTTGTATACTTCCTCTAAGAATGAAGAAGTCATTATGAAGTTAATCAAACAAAATGAATTAGAATTCGAGGAGTTGTTTGTAGCAAAACCCCATGTATTTATCAGCTTTAAGCATCCACTGGCAGAGAAAGAAGAAATAAGTTTAGAAGAACTAGAAGAGTATCCATACCTTTCTTTTGAACAAGGGGATTATAATTCCTTCTATTTCTCAGAAGAAATTCTTAGTACCATTGACCGTAACAAAAATATTAAAGTAAGAGATAGGGCTACTTTATTTAATTTAGCTATAGGTCTAAATGGATATACAGTCAGCACAGGCGTTATCAGTAAAGAATTAAATGGAGAGAATATTATTGCAAGACCTCTTATGGTAGAAGAATGGATGCGGGTTGGGACCATTAAGCAAAAGAATATTGTTCTAAGCAGATATGCCAAATCCTATATGGAGGCTCTAAAAAAACATGTGGAGATTGCTTGTAAATTGTGAGATGTTATGAAAGGATTAAAATTCATATAAGATTAATCTCTATGTAATCTCCAATTGGTAGGACGACCATTTTTTTTGAAATAAGAATCATTTGTTATCATATAAGCAGTATAATCCTTTAAAAGGTAAATGCATTGAGCTTGAAGGACAATTTATGTGTGGTTGTTATAGTTTTAAACTATGGCAAACACACTTTTTTTTGTATTTTTCAAATAAACAATACTAGTATATACTACATAACAAGAACAGAAAATACATAAGTTTTTATTAGTACATAAATCAAAATAATGAATATAGAAGGAGAGAAATTTATGAGTAAACAAGGACCATTTAGATTTGATATTGTAGGTAGTTTTTTAAGACCAATTGAATTAAAGAATGCAAGAGAGGCATTTGCACAAGGAAATATTAGTACAGAGGAATTACAAAAAGTGGAGGATGCCGCAATTACCGAGTTAATTGCAAAACAAAAAGAAGTTGGACTTTCTGCTATAACAGATGGAGAATTTAGAAGAAGCTCCTGGCATTTGGATTTTATGTGGGCATTTGATGGCATAGGACATAAGAAAACAAATAAAGGAATCCCTTTCCATGGGGAGCCAGCCCTTATAGATGATACTTATCCTGTCGGCAAAGTATCTGCGAAAAATCATCCTTTTGTTGAGCATTTTAAATTTGTAAAGTTATTTGAAGATGAGAATACAGTAGCAAGACAGACAATACCTGCCCCTGCTCAGTTTTTATTCCAAACATTAATTCCTGACAATTTAGAAGGAACCAAAGCCATTTACCCGAATGAAGAGGAACTTATTCAAGATATCGCCAATGGATATAAGGTAGTAATCAATGATTTGTACGCAGCGGGTTGTCGAAATATTCAATTTGATGACTGTACTTGGGGTGTGTGTGTTGATAAACATGCTTGCTTTATATTAGGAACAGATGATGCAGGACTTCAAGAGGTAATAGAAAAGTTAATTCGTATTAATAATTTAGCAATTGAGGGTAAACCAGAAGACTTAGTCATTACTACACATATTTGCCGTGGTAATTTCCATTCTACTTGGGCTTGTGAAGGAAGTTATGAGAGAGTTGCAAAAGACTTATTCGCTAAGGAAAATGTAAGCGCCTTTTATTTAGAGTTTGATGATGACCGTTCTGGAGACTTTGAACCACTTCAATATGTAAGTGATGACAAGAAAGTAGTATTAGGTCTAATCACTACAAAATCTTCAGAGCTAGAACGAAGAGAGGAAATTATTAAGCGTATTCATGAGGCAGAGAAATATGTTCCCCTAGATAGACTTTATCTAAGCCCACAGTGCGGATTTGCATCCACAGAAGAGGGGAATGTTTTAACAGAAGAAGAGCAATGGGATAAACTGCGACTTGTGAAAGATATTGTTGATGAGGTGTGGAAGTAAGCTTGAGTGATTTAATGTCATATTTTTCATTTTTGTTTATATCTAATGGCAAATCCGTCCATTCCTTTTTCAAGGCTCTTAGCCAAAAAGAGAGAACTCTATAAGATATAGCTAATTCCCTCTGCTGAACTAGGAATGATGGCGCCAGTTGCTTGTCCAATCAGTGCTATGGAACCATTACCAGTATAAAGACTAGATGTTTTTGATTTTTTTATCTGATTATTATTTGTTAAGTTAGTTTCACTGGGAAAGGTAGTATATTGAATGCTAGACACATATACTTAATACAAATCTATAATTGAGAGTACTATTCATTCAAACCTACTTGGCACTTTTTATGGCACATATATTCCATGACTGAATAGTAAAGAGGATCTCATGATTATACATGTCGTTCAGCCTGGAGATACGATTTATACGATAGCTGCAGAATATAATATTTCTGTTACAAGATTAGTTGTAGAGAATGGTTTGACCCAGCCAGAGGATCTAGTAATTGGGCAAACCATAGTCATTACAAACCCAAGTCAAGTGTATATAGCAAGAGAAGGAGATACTTTGGAAAGTATAGCCATAGCTTTTGACGTGAGTGTATTGCAGCTAATGAGAAATAATCCGAACTTATATGGGAGAGAATATATATACCAGGGGGAATTGATTATAATCAGTTATGATACCCAAGGTGATATATCAATAAATGGATATGCATACCCTTTCATTAATTCGGATATTTTAAGAAAAACATTACCATATCTAACATATTTAACCATCTATAATTATAGGTTCCTTAGAAGTGGAGAGGTGATAGGTAATGATGAAACTGAGGTGATAGCAGCTGCTAGAGCTTATGGAGTTGCCCCACTTATGTCCCTGTCCACACTCAACTATCAGGGGGTTGGAGATTACGATACTGTGAATAGTATTCTTTATGATGAAGAAGTATTAGAGAGAAATATCAATAATGTTCTTAGTATTTTAAGGGAAAAGAATTACTATGGTCTGAATCTTTCTATTGTAAATATAAATCATCAGAATCTAGAAGCCTATGAAAATTATATTAAAATTCTATCAGAACGTTTGAGAGCAGAAGGATATGTTTTATTTATTACCATTACACCTAGAGTTGTGTTAAACGCAAGTGAAATAACAATTGAAAGACTTGGGTTTGAAGAAGCAGGTAGAGAATCAGATGGAATATTCATATTGTCCTATGGATGGGGTTCTTTTGCAGGGCCTCCCTCCCCGATTACACCTGTATATATTGCACGACAAGTGATTGAATTATCTATTGATATTATTAGTGCGGAAAAAGTAAATATTGGTATATCAGTAATTGGTTATGATTGGGAAGAACCTTATGTAATCGGAATAACAAGGGCTAATGCACTGACCACAGAATCTGCTATTAATCTCGCCCTACAGACAGAATCTGTTATCTATTTTGATGAGAATGCGATGGCGCCATATTTTGAATATACAACGGAAGAAGGGAATAGGGTAATTAGGCATACGGTCTGGTTTAGTGATGCAAGAACCATTGATGCATTGATAAAACTGGTTCCTGAATATGGTGTAGAGGGTTGCGGTATATGGAATATTATGAATTATTTTACCCAGATGTGGCTTGTGATTAATACCCAATATAATATAAATAAAATTGATTTGGAAACTTAATCGTTAAAAGGATACAAATAAAATAGTTTAGAAAACTTAAACAATAAAAGTTGTGGATAGTGATTAATTCTCAATATGGTATAAACAAAGTATATAATGAAAAATAGTTCTAATCTGGTTATTCAGAAATCTTTGCATTTGTTCTAGGGGATTGCTATAATGAAGGTATACTAGAGTTTACTGCTGGAGGTATCTATGCCAATTGAAAATTATGGAGTACTTAAAGGAATTGTTTTAGGTGGTAAAGAAGAAAGAGATCTGAAAAAACCACATTATCAAATACACGTGCGGGGAGAAAGAAGTCAAGAATATAGAGTTGCTGTTAATGTTATGTCAAGACCTATTCATCCTAAGGTGCTTTATTTAGCAGATGAGGATTTTAATGCTCCATTTCTTGATGCACTAATCCAGTTGGAGTATGGATTCACCCCTATAAATACCGACAATCCCTTTATTGCATTAGATTATATTAGAGGTAATATCATACCAATGCCTGAGAAAATGAAGCCTTTACCTCACGATTTGGAAGGGCAGGATAATGATTTAAATGATTTTTTAACCAATTTTATTACGATTGCCACGAGAGAGAAGAATCCTACCTCAACCATCTATGTATTTGGCTCTAAGTTTATATCTTATAGTGATAGGGACGAAATCTTTCATTTTAGTTCTCCAATGGGTGTGCATAATATTCATATGAATCAAGGCAACGATGCAAGTAGCCCTTGGTCACATGACAATGGAATCTGGCAGGATGGCGGCATCTTAATACATATAAAGGAAAAATGGATTGCTATATTCTTAGCCTTTTATACACAATCTTGGAGTACTGATATGGAGGGAAATCCATTATAGTCCTGTACCATATCACTCAATCATTTCTCTTAGGATATCTTCTTTTAATAGTAACAGATTTTTATTACCGACACTTTTGATAAGTCCATCATTTTCAAGTTGTATCAACTTTCTACTTACAGTTTCTCTGGCTATACCTAGGTGATTGGCCATGCCTTCTCTGCTTAGTGGAAGTCTAATAAGGGTTCCTTCTTCACTTTTTGTACCATATTTTAAAGCAAAGTCTAGAAGGAGCGCGCTAATTCTTCCATCCACACTTCTAACGCCCATACTTTGCAAAGTAGTTTCTAATTTGCTTATCCTTAATCCAAGTTCTTCTATGATTTTTATGCCAATTGCAGAATGTAAGGTGATTAACTGATAGAATTGAGATTTAGACAGCATACATACCTTTACCTGGTCTAAAGCTTCAACTGTATATCCAGCCTTTTGATTGCCAAGCAAATACTGTTCGCCAAAAAAATCCCCGTCAGAAAATACATAGAGTATTTGTTCTCGGCCTTCTGGGGTATATTTATATGCCTTTACACTACCTACATTCATAATAATAACTGAATGAACCATTTCTCCTATATGAAAGAGGATGTCCCCTTTCTTATATTCTTTATGCTCAATCACTTCTGATATTTTTATTAAATCTTCTTGTTCTAGTGATGTAAAAATAGGAACTTTATGAATACATAGCTTAGATCTGCAATGGCTACATTGATTTTTATTTTTCATGAAAAATCCTTTCTAATGATTGAAACAAATACATCTATTCAGATATGTAGTATCATAGTAACATTTTTTATGAATAAGGGAAAGAAATTTTATCCTATAAAATAATATAAATCCTGAATTATTCATGATAATTTATTAAATGGTGCGTAGCACCACATAGTTACTGTATTTTCATCTTTTATTGCATTTCACTTTTTAAGTGAAATAATAATTACAAAATTGCATAGAAAAAAGGTTTCAAATTTGTTAAAATTTAAGTGCGAACAAAAACAAACAAAGGAGAAACCCATATGTCTAGTTTAGTAGAACAGCACTTAAATTGCAATAAAAAGATTAAAATAAATTTCAACGGAGGTGATTTA
>JBKEAO010000054.1:0-3245 GCA_047972335.1 Anaerocolumna sp.
AGCTTAATCAATGTAAATTCTTTGCAGGATTTAATTGTCACAAATATCTCACTTTGTAAAAGAACCGAAAGTTTCACGACCTGCGAGAAATTTTCGGTTCCATTTTTTATATAACTTTTGTAACTATTCCTGTTTTACGGGTTCAAAGTCAAATTTTTCAAATACGCTCTAAATAGTTACTAACTTTTACTTATTTGTTATTTTAACTACTTCGCTTTTTGCGGAAACTTGGTTCTTAATACATACCATAATCCTCCAGTAATACAAACAGAGGAATACGTACCACATAAAATACCAACCATTAAAGGCAATGCAAAATCACGAATGCTGGAAACACCAAATACATACAAGGTTGCAACCATTATGAAGGTTGTCAGAGAAGTAAAAATACTTCTTGAAAGTGTCTGTGAAATACTCTTATTGACCACTCCTTGTAAATCATCCTTTTTACTCATAGTTGCCATACTTTCACGAATTCGATCGAAAATTACAATAGTAGCATTGATTGAATATCCCACGATAGTTAGCATACAAGCAATAAAGGTATTACCTACCGAAACCCTTGCTACCGCATAAAATGCTAGCACAATAAGTACATCGTGAAGCAGTGCAATTACGCTACTAGCACCGAATCTGAAATCATTAAATCGAACTCTGATATAAATCAACATACATATAATAGCAATAACAACCGCTAAAATCGTATCTGTTTGCATTTCTGAACTTATGGTTGAACTAATCGTTTCTGATGTAATCATGTCTTCACTTACACCAAAATCATTTATAAACAATTCATTTAATGATTCTCTTTGTTCCACATTCAATGAGTTAGTTTTAAATATAATCTCATTTGAATCCTGTACGGTTTGAATCTGTACTGTACTTCCTGTAAGACTCTCAACCAAAGGAACGATATCTGAATTGACATCTTCAAGTGTTTTATTTTCATTAAAAGAAACTGTAGTAGCTGTTCCACCTTTAAATTCCAAACTGAAATTTAAGAAGTCACCTGTAGAAGCTTTGTTGATTCCCATAAAGATAAATCCAGATGCAATCAGTGCGATAGAAACAATGAAAAATGCATTTTTACGAGATAAAAAGTTGATTGTAGGCATACTTTTACCTACACCATACCATTTTGCGTCTCTAATTCCCAATGCATAGAATGCATTCACTAATAATTTTGTAATAACTAAAGCCGTAAACATGGATAAAACAATACCAAGTGCCAGCGTCTGCGCAAATCCCTTAACCGTTCCAGGTCCTAATAGCAATAATACTCCAGCAGCAATTAATGTAGTTATATTACCATCAATAATTGCTGATAATGCCTTATCAAATCCAGATTTAATTGAATTGCGCACTGATTTTCCACTTGCAAGTTCTTCTCTAACACGAGCAAAGATAATAACATTGGCGTCAACTGCCATACCAATCGAGAGAATAATACCCGCCACACCTGGCAAGGTCAATGTCATATCAAAGCCATTTAACAGCATAATAATTGTTGCTACATACAACAATAATGCAATAGAAGCTGCAAATCCTTGTACAAAATAAACTGCAATCATAAAAATAATGACAATAATTAATCCTACTGCACCAGCTTTTAAACTAGTATCAATGGCCTCCACACCAAGCTGTGCTCCTACCACTTTTGAATGAAGTTCTTCCAGCTCCAACTTAAGTCCACCAATACGAATCGTAGAGGCCAAACTTTCTGCTTCGCTATAGGAAGACATACCTGTAATTTGTGCTTGTCCATCCGAGATTACACTATTTACACTGGGAACACTAACGAAGCTTCCATCGTAATAGATTCCAATGCTTTCACTTTTTGAATAGGCAACACTTGTTGCTTCTGCAAATTTTGTTTTTCCTTCTTCTGTTAAGGTAAGGCTTACCGCATTTTGTGCATTATTCAAGCTGTCTGAATAGGTTCCTGCACTAGCATCCTTTACATCGGTTCCTACAAGAACAATGGAACCATTTGCTTCTAACTCTTCGATGGTTTTATTCAGAACATAATCATATCCCGTATTTCCATCTGCATCCGTTACCGTTTGATAGGAATAGTTCTGATTGCCATCTGCATCTGTTTCAGCGATAAAATACAATGCACCTGGTTTTCCAAGCTCTTGTAAAATCGTATTTGCATCTGTAACACCTGGTATCTCGATATTGATTCTATCGCTACCTTCTTGATAAACAATCGCTTCTGTACTATAATTCCATACACGCTGCTGTAACTTTGCAATGGTATCGCTCATATCTGTTGCACTTGGCTCTTCTTCTCCTACTACTTCATAAGTGATGCTAACACCACCTGCCAAATCCAATCCTAATTTAATGTCAGAAGCACTTCCGTCTCCATTTGCATTTATGCCCCAGATATCCAAATATGTAATACCTGCAAGCGCCAGAACCATTACAATTAAAACAATAATTGCCCTACTCTTTTTCATGACCTTTTTTCCTTTTCTTATATATTATGAGTTGCCCGACAAATAAAATATGTCGTATCCAAACCTGCACATGACTCCGCATTATATGCTCTCATCATCCTAAAACATGCGACATAGAATGTTCTTTCAGCTATCTTAAGATTTTCCTATATACTTATTCCATCGTAGCTGCCTTAATCATTATAGCACATTCTACTCTTTTTCTTTGTAATTCGCAACCTATCTCATACACATCTTTAATATTTCCGTTAAAATTATAAGAATTAGCTGCACAACCACCACTGCAATAGAATTTTGCAAAACATTTTTTGCATTTATCCTTTGCATATACATTGCATTGTTTAAATTCATCACAGATATCTTTTTTTAGAATTCCCTCATCTACATTACCCATCAGAAATTCTTCTTGTCCTACAAACTGATGACATGGATAAAAATCTCCCCAAGGTGTAACTGCAAGATATTCTGTTCCTGACCCACAACCAGACAAACGTTTTGCCACACAGGGGCCACCACTTAAATCTATCATAAAATGAAAGAAGTTAAACTCTTGTCCTGCTTCTTTTCTGTTTAGAATTTCCTGGGCTAATCTATCATATTCCGCTTTTATCACTGGAATATCATATTCCGTTATTGCATAAGACTCCTCTGCTTGTGCTACAACTGGCTCTACCGAAATTTGTTTGAAACCTAGGTCTGCCAAATGCAATACATCTTCTGCAAAATCAAGATTATCGTGAGTGAATGTCCCCCGAACATAATAATTCGTCTGTTCTCTGC
>JBKEAO010000083.1:0-61907 GCA_047972335.1 Anaerocolumna sp.
ATGAAATATTTAAATTTTGTATCTCTGATCATGATATCAAAGATTTAAATATTGTATAATGGATCATGACCAACTAATTATTATAGAATAGAGAATTAAGATAAATAAATATAGTTTATAATAATGAAACAAGAATTATTAATTAAGGATATAAAATGTATCAAGGATTTTTAAGAGAAGAAAAAATATTGTGATTAGAATTAGAACATTGTGATCAGTAATCAATCAGAGCATAGAGTAAATTTCAAATTTAGTACTACGTACTTAGAGTTAATTTGAGATTTTAGATTTTAGTATTTCGGAACTTTAGAACTTCGAACAACTTTTATTCTAACAGAAACTCACAAAAAATACAACAAGAATTTACATATATAGCAATAAATCTTTTACCTTTTGTCCAAAAATCATTAATACAAACTTCGCAGTCAAGATTCACTATTATTCATGATAAATTTATTCGATACACAATATTTATTATCGTGATACAGACTTTTTTATGGTTGTGACTATGATGAATTTGTGAAGTTACTTATGATTTATAAGCTTTGGTTTAGAGAAAAAAAGTTCACTGTTCGACTGTCCTTTAGGAGTTTGAACTTTTTTTATCTGCTTTTACCAAAGATTATAAACCATTAGTAACTTCCAAATTAGGAATCGGAACAACCATAATAAAGTCTGTATCACGATAATATCGATAACCTAGATGAAGGAATTTCATCAATTTTTATTCATTAAAACCAAAACTAAGTACCAACAAAACCTGTGATGGCAAATAGAATAACCACATGCCTACTGTTGAAAATAAATATAAAGTTTGAAATAATTGTCCATCTACATACAAAAATTCTGATAAGTTAAATATGCCCACATTAATATCACAAAGTAAAAACAAAAACATACCTATAGCAAATATTGTGATAAATGCCTTCTTAACTTTGAGTGCAAGTCTAAATGCTACAACTACATTAATAAGAATACTTGTGAAATAAAAAGTAGTAATAATTAATACGCGATTCACTTCCAAAGATAACGTATACATAATTATCGTAATCATCAATCCAATCATAACATTGGGCGCATAAATAAATATCGAAAATCTATCTTTCCTTCTATCATTCCTTATATCTTTCCTTATATCTTTCCTTATATCTATTCTTCTAACTTTCCAAAGGTAATAACGGTAGATTCCCTGTACGATGCAAAAGGTAAATATCCCCTTTTCAATTTCACTAGTTAACAGCAGAAACACATCAGATATTACCGTAAAAAACATAGCTACACGAATAAGATAAACAGATTTAAAATCCTCCTGTTGTTCTAAAACTAGTATAGAGAACATAAGGCATCCAACTATACTAATAAATTTTATGATAGAGGATATTCTATACTCCTCCCCACGAAAGATATCAATGTATAAAAAACATAAATAAAGCACTAACTCTATCAAAAGGAAAAGAGCATATAACTTTTTATTCTTGTTTGTTCTTAACTGTATCATTGCTACTACTCCTGGTAATTGTAATTGCATAACTGCCACCTATAACTACGTTCAGATGGTAAGAATATAGTTATAGGTGGCAGAATTTATATTAATGTAATTTTTCTTTTAATAATATTGCAACGTCATCCTTTGATAAAGGCTTACTATATAAGTATCCTTGGGCTTTATCGCACTTTGCTTCCTTTAAAAAGCTACCTTGTTCACTTTTTTCAACACCTTCAGCAATAACAGTCAAATTAAGTGTTTGCGCCAACTTAATAATTGTCTTTATAATACTTTGATCGTTTGCACTATCAAGCACTGTGTCTAAAAAGCTTTTATCAATTTTAAGATTATTGACTGGTAGTCTCTTTAGATAGCTCATAGAGGAATACCCCGTACCAAAATCATCTAAAGAAAATGCAATGCCTAATTCTTTTAATATTTCAATTATATTTATAGTATACTCAATATCTTGTAGTGCAATAGATTCCGTAATTTCAAGTTCAAGAAAACTTGCATCTATACCTGTTTCATGAATAATAGACTTAACCATAGGAATAAATTCCAAATCCTTGAATTGCCTTACAGATATGTTAACCGCAACAACAAATGAATGTCCTGCTTCTTGCCAAACTTTTAATTGTTTACAAGCTTCTCTAAGCACCCAGGAACCTAGTGGTACAATTAACCCTGTTTCTTCTGCTAAGGAAATAAACTCTCCAGGTGCAATGATTCCTTTTTCTGGATGTTCCCATCGAATCAAAGCTTCAAATCCTACAATTTTATCATCTATAAGATTTACTTGTGGTTGATAAAAAACTGTAAATTCTCCTTTTTCAATGGCACGTCTTAGTTCAGATTGGGTTTGAATCTTCTCCATTATTTTCTCATTAATAGAATGATTAAAGTAAACAAAAGTGTTTCTACCCATTTCTTTGGCAGCATATTTTGCTGAATCAGCATTCTTGATTAACACCTGTGTGGTTTTACCATCCTTAGGTGCCATTGTTACACCAATACTCACAGTGATAAAGAATTCTTTCATAGATAGTACAAAGGGATAGTCAAATACTTTTTGGATTTTCTTTAATTTTGCTTCATATTCACCAATGTCAGTAATATTCTGAGATAGAATCGCAAATTCATCTCCACCCACTCTTGCTAAGTAATCATCAGCTCCAATGGCCTGTTTTAACCTATGGGTCACATCTATTAATAATTCGTCACCATAGGAGTGACCCAATGTATCATTAATAACTTTAAAGTTGTCAATATCGACATCCATAATAGCGACTACTTCTTCATTTCTAAGTGTAAGCATTACGCTGTCTAACATCTCAGTATAAGCAATACGATTAGGAAGTTCTGTTAAATAATCTGTATAAGCTAATTTTTTAACTTTTTCTTTACTACGCTTTAGGTCATTATACTTAACCCGTAAATCTTTATTCTCTTGTATCGCTGTTTCGTAAGTAGCTTCTAATTCTTTGTATGTCACATCTAATTGATCATGTTCTTGACTTATTTTTTTTAAGGTTCTCGATTTTTTGTTTAAAATATGTATGATAACACATACTATAATTATAATCATAAGAACAACGAATATTAACATATTACCTAAGTCTTGATTAATCCGATATGTTCTAACTCCATTAGAAAGTGTTTCAGTTTCTATCAATTTTTTTAACATTCATTGTACCCCAATTTGTTAAAAACTTATAAAAATAAGCTTTTTTTCTCTTATTATAGCAACATTTACATAATTAGGCAATCACTTTTTCACATTTTCTTATGCATTTTATAACACTTTAACTGGAAATAGTGGTTTTTTTGCATCAAGGTGTCCATTTATATGAAAGATTCTCAACTAACTATTAAATGCAGGGTTCACAATAGCAGTGAAAATTCCAACAGCTTTTGATACAATTCTTCTCCGCTGTTGGAATATATATTTGTATTCTAATTCATATTTTTTAAATCATATTTTTTATATCAAATTTTTTAGCTGTTTTTATTTTGTAGATATTCATCAATGCCTTTTGCAGCGGCCTTACCAGCACCCATAGCAAGAATAACGGTTGCTGCACCAATCACTGCATCTCCGCCTGCGAAAACACCTTCTTTTGTTGTTCTTCCAGTTTCTTCATCAGCTATGATACAATTGTATTTATTCAAATCAAGGCCTTCTGTTGTAGATGAAATCAATGGATTGGGACTTGTACCCAAGGACATAATTACGGTATCTACTGGGATCTCAAATTCTGAATCAGGTTTTTCTACAGGTCTTCTTCTACCAGAAGCATCTGGCTCGCCAAGTTCCATCTTAACACATTTCATCCCTCTAACCCATCCATTCTCATCAACAAGAATTTCAGTAGGATTGGTTAATAATTCAAAGATAATACCCTCTTCTTTTGCATGATGTACTTCTTCTACTCTGGCTGGAAGTTCTTCTTCACTTCTTCTATAAATAACATATACTTGTGCTCCAAGTCTAAGTGCAGTTCTTGCAGCATCCATAGCAACGTTACCGCCACCTACTACTGCTACTTTAGTACCTGCTGCAATAGGGGTATCATAAGTGGTATCAAAAGCCTTCATTAAGTTATTTCTTGTTAAGTACTCATTTGCTGAAAATACACCGTTGGCATTTTCTCCAGGTATCCCCATAAACTTAGGAAGTCCAGCGCCCGATCCAATAAATACTGCCTCAAACCCTTCTTCTTCCATCAATTCATCTATAGTTGTAGACTTACCAATTACTACGTTGGTTTCAATCTTTACACCAAGTGACATAACATTTTCAATCTCACTTTTTACCACAGTATCTTTAGGTAAACGAAATTCAGGTATACCATAAACCAAAACTCCGCCAGGTTCATGTAAAGCTTCAAAGATAGTAACATCATAGCCTAATTTCGCAAGATCCCCTGCACAGGTTAACCCTGCAGGTCCTGAACCAATAACTGCTACTTTTTTATTTTTCTTATCAGTTGTAACTGTTGGTTTGATGTTATTTTCTCTCGCCCAATCTGCAACATAACGTTCTAGTTTACCGATGGATACTGGCTCACCTTTTATACCTCTAATACATCTTTCTTCACACTGACTCTCTTGTGGACATACTCTTCCGCATACAGCTGGTAGTGCAGAATAATTAGAAATAACTTTATAAGCCTCTTCAACATTACCATCTTCAACTTGTTTTATAAATCCAGGAATATCAATGGAAACAGGACATCCTGCAATACACTTTGCGTTCTTACATCTTAAGCATCTACTAGCTTCTTCTTTCGCTTCAGCTTCATCATAACCTAAACATACTTCAACAAAATTATGAGCCCTGACATTAGGGTCTTGTTCTCTAACTGGTACTTTTTTCAAAACGTCCATATGATCTCTCTCCTGTCTTAATTGTTGTCACTGCAGCCACAGCCGCCACCTTTGTGAGTTGCACCTTCTTTTTCTTTCAAAACAGCTCTGCCTTCCACTGTTTTGTACATCTGCTGCCTCTTCATGGACTCATCAAAATCAACTAAATGTCCATCAAATTCCGGTCCATCTACACATGCAAATTTTACTTTGCCGCCAACCGTTAATCTACAGGCACCGCACATTCCAGTACCATCTACCATAATAGGGTTCATACTTACAATTGTTCTAATTCCCAATTCTTTGGTAAGTAGACAGACAAATTTCATCATGATTACTGGTCCTATTGCCACTACTAAATCATATTTTTTTCCTTGATTATTCACCAAATCTTTTATGCAATCATTTACATTGCCATGAAAGCCATAGGAACCATCATCTGTGGTTACGTATACATTCTTGGCAACTTCTCTCATTTCTTCTTCTAAAATAATTAACTCTTTATTTCTTGCTCCTATGACACAATCCACATCATGTCCTTGTTCCTTCATCCATTTAACCTGAGGATAAACAGGAGCTGTTCCCACTCCACCTGCAACGAATAAAATACTTTTACCGTGTAATTCTTCATAATCTTCATCAATTAATTCAGTTTTACATCCAAGTGGACCAGTAAAATCGCGGAAAGAATCCCCCTCATTATATTCAGCCATTCTCTTTGTAGAAGAACCAAGTGCCTGAAAAACAATAGATACGGATCCAATTTCTCTATTATAATCGCATATAGTAAGAGGTATTCTCTCACCCTTTTCATCCATTTTCACAATAACAAATTGTCCTGGGTAACAAGATTTCGCAACTCTGCTAGCTTCAATATCCATTAAATAAATATTAGGTGCTAAAATCTCCTTTTTCAGAATCTTATACATGATATATCCTCCTTATCAACTAGCAATCTAAAATAGTATGCACAAATAAACACTGTAACCAATTTACGCATTAAAGCATTATTAAATTATATCTTTTTACATTATAGTGCATAAGACTTAAAAAATCTACTATATTTTTCATGGAAGTTAATAATTGGTTACTAGCACGCTGCGAATCCCCTACAAAATACATGGTCACAATGATAAATTTCTCATCAAAATATATGCCTCATGATTTGAAGTGGTCACCAAATAAATATACTTACAACAACATGCTTTGTTGAATCCATCTGGAATTAATTCATAAATTCTTAAGAAAATATCTCCTTTAAATTTATTTTTATTTGCTAATCTATAAAAGTGTAACGATTCAGTAAAACACTGGATGTTTTGTCCAAAATAGTATATACTTTGAAATAAAAGTATTTGAATATAAGGTAATAGATTAGACTATAACCAAACAATAAATATGATATGGAGGTTTACAAATGTACAATATACTGGTATGTGACGATGATAGAGATATTGTTGATGCAATTCAAATTTATCTAAGTGCTGAAGGCTATAATATTGTAAAGGCATATAACGGAAGGGAAGCTTTAGATATTATTCATTCAACTGAAATTCACCTTGCACTGTTAGATATAATGATGCCTGAAATGGATGGAATCCGTGTCACAATGAAATTAAGAGAAAATAATAGCACCCTTCCCATCATATTGCTTACTGCCAAATCAGAGGATAGCGATAAAGTACTAGGATTAAATGTTGGGGCGGATGATTATATTACCAAACCCTTTAATCCCTTGGAGTTAATTGCCAGAGTAAAATCTGCCTTACGTCGTTATACAAAACTTGGAAGTCTCGTAGCAGAAGAGCAAAATATTCATTCCTCTGGTGGACTAGTTGTAAATGATGACAGAAAAGAAGTTTATGTAGATGATGAGTTAATTAAATTAACTCCCATTGAATATAACCTATTAAAATTGTTGGTCAAAAATAAAGGTCGGGTATTTTCAATTAATGAAATCTATGAATTAATCTGGAATGAACCTTCATTTGGGGCTGATAATATTGTGGCGGTTCATATCAGACACATCCGCGAAAAAATAGAGATTAACCCCAAAGAACCCAAATATTTAAAAGTAGCTTGGGGCATTGGTTACAAAGTTGAAAAATACTAATCAATTTATAGATTGGAGCTGCATATGAACAATGTAAAGGGATCTATTTATATTAAGGCATTGATACATATTGCCCTCTTCCTTTCAGGTTTGACTCTTTTAATTGGAGCTTATCATATTTTTAATTATTTAGACTCTTATAAGACAAGCATAACTGACTTTAAGGAAACAGAAGCATTTCAGAGCAAATACCTAAAATATGTAGAACGTGTTGCTATGTACGTAGATTATAAAGAAAAAGGGTATACAGGAACAGTAATTACTGATATGTCCTCACAGGATTTATCCTCTCTGTTCGAAAATAATATTGATCCAGAGGCGTCTGATAAAAATAGCAATCAGGAATTATTTGATTATTACAATACCATCCTAAATCAAAATAATAGCAACTTTATCTACTATGTGAAGAATACTAAGACGGGCAAGGTCTATTGTTCCACTACTTTAGAAGATAACCTATTACAAGATAATGAAGATGGTGAGGAATCTTTTGATGCATATCTAAAACAGGTTAAAAAAAATAATTCCGCCTATCTCATACTAAACACGGAAACCAAAAAATTTGCAACCAATGTAAATCGTGGTTATCAATATATTAGTTATGAATATTTAAGCTGGGTAATTGATTATATCAAGGGTAGTATTATTGAGGATAAAACAGACGAGGATACCTACCGTGGGGATTACATTATATGTACAACCCTTGCAAATGGTTTACCCAATAAGTTTGATGAATTTGGTCAGATGAATACCAACTTTAAAAATCTATACACAAACTATACTGTTTCTAAACAACCCACTCCAATTTCGGTTGTCCTATTGATTATATTTATTATATTAGCAATAACCCTTGCTGGTCATAAAAAGAACCTTGCTGGTATTAACTTAAATGGATTTGATCATATCAAATCAGAAATTGGTTTTTTAATCATCTCAATAGGAATACTTCTTCTAGTTGTAGTGGCACAATATTTAGCCTCCTATCTAAAGACTGCATTTCACATTGAAAAAATCTATTTAATAGCATTGGCCTATACAATTATATATCCTTACCTTATGTATGGGTTTTTAAGTTTAATCAGAAGATTAAAAGCCAATACCCTATATAGTAACTCTTTGCTATACGCCTTTCATAAGAATTTAAAGCAACTAGTAACTGACTTTTTTAAACAAAAAAGCATCACTTATAGGCTATCTCTCGTTTTCTTTATATTTATTGTTGTGCAGATGATAGCATTTTACCTTTACCATGATCCTTCTGCAAATAGTCCGATTCTTTATTTATGTTTTGTCATACCTGATTACTTGTTTTTATTATATACACTTTATAAAGCAGCAATTGATTATAATATTATTAAGCAAGAAACCAAAAAGTTAGCAGAAGGTAATTTATCTTATAAAGTCCCAATTGATAATATGCATGAACCTGCACTATCCCTTGCGGTAGATATTAACAATATTAGTGAAGGCTTTTCTGTAGCAGTGGATGAAAGGGTAAAAAGTGAACGTTTTAAAACAGAATTAATTGCGAATGTATCCCATGATATTAAAACACCCCTAACCTCTATTATTAATTATGTGGACTTACTAAAAAAGGAAAAGCTTGAAAATGAAAAAGCAGAAGGCTATCTTGATATATTAACTTCTAAAACTTGGCGATTAAAGACATTAATCGAAGACCTTATGGAAGCCTCTAAAGCTTCATCAGGAACTGTAGTATTAAATCTAGAATGCATCAATCTTGTGGAGCTTGTGAAACAATCCATTGGAGAATTTGAAGATAAATTCATTAGTCACAATTTAGAAGCCGTCCTTAATATCAAAAACGAGCCCATCTATATTTTAGCAGATGGTAGAAGTACCTACCGCATTATTGAAAATATGTTTTCTAATGTAAATAAATATGCTCTTAGTAACACCAGAGTTTACGTGGATATTTTTACTGATAATGAATATGCAACCGTATCCATAAAGAATATTTCAGCTACAAAATTAAACATGAATGTTGATGAGTTAATGGAACGTTTCATTAGAGGAGATGCCTCAAGGAATACAGAAGGAAGTGGCCTTGGATTATCCATTGCAAAAAGCCTTGCCGCACTACAAGATGCTGTATTTGACATAGAACTTGACGGAGATTTATTTAAAGCAGTCATTCGTTTTAAGAAACTTGATCAGTTTACCCAAGAAAAAATACAAAAGAAAGAAAATCCATTAAAAAACAACGAATAATCTAAAGTCAATTATAATAAGATTTCGTGGTTATAAGTAAATGCCTTTCCTTTCGGCGGTATAATGCACTGACTAGAGCTGGTCTTCGACATCTGAATATAGATACAATCACATTTATTCATATAAATAATACGATAGTTTGTGACACTGACAACATAATAATAAAACTTGCCATTTTAGCATAGAATGAACACTCATTAGGAGTATTACTCTATACTATAGAATGGCAAGTTACATATGTAAGCGTATTCTTTCTTTACTGTTTATATTCAATCATTTTTATACTCTTTATCATACTTTAAAATCTATAATTCAATTGACTAATGCTATCCATCTTCGCTAAATAATTATTTTTATAGCGATTATCAAAGGTTACATCTTCACCAAACCATTCTGGTGGCTTAAATGCACTGGCACTCTGTTCATCAGGAAATTCAACTTCAACAATAGTAAGACCATCTAGTTTATTTAGAAAAATATCTAATTCAGCTTTTAAACCCTTTGACAAGGGAATAATATATCTAATTTTCTTAATAAGATTGCCATCTACTTTCTCTCTTAGATGCTCATATGCTTCTTTTGTCAAGTCAAGTTCGACTTCTTCACAACACAAAGCCTTTCCTTGATCTGCTTTGATGTTTAGTCTAGACTTATACGTCATATAGTACTCTTGATTGCTTTTTCTAATACGAACCACTGGCTCATTACATAAATAACCTTGCTCAATCTCTTTTTTCTCAAATTTATCTAATCCAATTGGCATTTGCCTTATTTTAAATTTTCTTTCAATTTCCATATTCTTCATCCCTCTGTCTTAGAGTATCTTTTGATTGTTAATCACTAAATTAAATTTCATATTCAAACAAAATGCTGCTTTTTTACATAATAACATACGTCCCAAAAATATCTCAAAATAATCCATTACCGAAGAAAATTCTGTATCAATGGTAAGTCCTAAGGTTACCCTAGTCCTCTCCTCATTAATTGTAAGCGTTGATTCTTTTACTGCATAATTAACTCTATCATGAATATCAAAATTAGCCAAGTCTCTGTTTCTTACCCTTGTATATCTGACATCTGACTTATCCGCTAAAATCAATGCTGCAGCCACTTCATTAACAGGAACAGCGGTGCCCTCATCATGATTTCCTATTGCAGAAATAATTGTAGCTATTTCATCACTTTCCATGCCAAGCTTATCTAGGATACGAAAGGCCATAACTGCACCACTCTGAGCATGATCAACACGATTAATGACATTACCTATATCATGCATATAACCTGCCATCTGCGCTAATTCAATTTCACGCTTAGGATACCCTAAGGTCATTAGTATATATTTTGCACGGTCAGCAACCATTCCCACATGAGCAAAACTATGTTCCGTATAGCCTAAAGCTCCTAAGGCTTCATCTGCTTTTTTGATAAATGTTTTAATCTGAGGATCATTTTTAATTTCTTCGAATGTTATCACAGCATCATCTCCTACTCGTTGACAGTTTTTTTACATTCCTCCCCGTAATATTTACATTTCATATTATAGGCATATTGTAATATCTCATTCGCTCTCATTTCATTATAAGGAAAATTAAAATGGTTGGCAACTTTCTTTTCTTTCTTTTGGAAAAACAAGCACAAAAGACTGAGTTTTGACCATATATCAAGATAGGTCCCATTTGGAAATATATTTATGTACTCCTCATGATCTAAAGGATCCATATGCTGTTCTAAATATTTACACCATTTACCGGTTCCAATACTAAATTCACTATCTATTCCAATGCTCCAATTTAATACTTCTAAAAGCATATCCATTGCATAACGCTCCATCACATAGCGTACATATGGAAGCTGTTTTCTACACAATCCCTTAACAATATTAGGTACCATCCACCAAAATTCATTGCATACATCTCTAAATTGCTCTAGGGTTGGTGGTTTGATACTAAAATAATCATCTGCACCTGTAGAGTGTAACCCAATTATTCTATCTTTATCAAGTAAAATGGTTCTTGGTTGCATATCCAATATATAATCATGGATATTCTTTAAATCTATTAATGTTAAATCAATTCTATTTCCATCTTTTAGATGAATCAAATAGGTAAAATTCTCAAAGTCTGCATAGTTATAAGGCATAGTATAACAATCACTGGGTTTTTGCATGATTAACTTATCCCCAAAAACTTCAAGCCAATCATCACTTCCCGTAAAGGATTGTATATCAGTCACCAAATATACAATATCAAAATCACAAAATTCATCATGAGCCGCATTGGGATCAATCCTAGAACCTGTCATAGCTACTGCACGTATTCTATTGTCATTTTTAGCAGTTTCCATTATTAATTCAAATAGTTTATCTTGTCTCACGGCATCACCCCACAGTTTTTTTCTATTATACTATTTACAGGAGCAAATAACAACCTTTCTCCTGTGAAAAATACGAAACCCTGTCACTATTTAGCCAAATGATAGGTTGTGTCACTAAATAGTCCCTATTTTGTGTATTGATGGTTAAAGATATAAAGTCCCATTCAATCATACTAGCAAAATTTTCACTTGTATTTATGAAAAAAATATGTATAATCTAATAAGTACCCGTGGGAGTATAGTCCCAGAAAATATTTAGAAAGGACGCCACATACTGTCATTCAATAGTTATAAGTGGCCATATACCGAGAACTTCGGATATGATGTGTAAATTATGAGTATTTTAAATGTTAAGAATCTGACCCATGGCTTTGGTGACAGAGCTATATTTAATAATGTTTCTTTTCGTTTGTTAAAAGGAGAACATATAGGTTTAGTAGGTGCGAATGGAGAAGGAAAATCCACGTTTTTAAATATAGTTACAGGTAAACTTATGCCTGATGAGGGTGATATTGAATGGGCTAAAAATGTAAGAGTTGGTTACCTAGATCAGCACTCTGTTCTCGAAAAAGGTATGACCATTAGAGATGTTTTAAAATCAGCTTTTTCCTATCTTTTTGAACTAGAGTCTAAAATGAATGCCCTTTGTAACCAAATGGCTGATGCCGATTCTGATGAACTTATGGTCATCATGGAGGAGTTTGGTAACATTCAAGATACTCTTGATAGCAATAATTTCTATGTCATTGATTCTAAGGTTGAAGAAATAAGCAGGGCTTTGGGTTTAGATGCCATTGGCCTTGAACAAGATGTTACGGAACTTAGTGGTGGACAGCGTACAAAGGTATTACTTGGTAAATTATTATTAGAGAAACCAGATATCCTATTACTAGATGAGCCTACCAACTATTTGGATACCGTCCATATTGAATGGTTAAAACGATACTTATTAGAATATGAAAATGCATTTATACTTATTTCACATGATATTCCTTTCTTAAACAGTGTTATTAATATTATTTACCACATGGAGGCTGGAGAATTAAACCGCTATGTAGGTGATTATGATAAATTCCAGGAAGTATATGAAGTAAAGAAAGCCCAGTTAGAGTCTGCATATAAGAGACAACAGCAAGAAATCAATGAACTGCAAGACTTTGTTGCCAGAAATAAAGCCAGAGTTTCCACAAGAAATATGGCTATGTCAAGACAGAAAAAGCTAGATAAAATGGATATCATTGAACTTGCTAAGGAAAAACCAAAGCCAGAATTTAATTTTAAGGAAGCCCGTGCTGCTGGAAGATATATCTTCCAGACTGAGCATCTTGTAATCGGTTATGATTCACCTCTCTCCAAACCTTTGACTCTAAATATGGAACGCGGAGATAAAATTGTACTGACTGGTGCAAATGGTATTGGTAAAACCACTTTACTAAAAAGTATCTTAGGTCATATTCCTTCTTTAGAAGGTAAAGTTACTTTAGGTGATTATTTATATCAGGGATATTTTGAGCAAGAAATGTCTGGCGCTAAGAACAATACCTGTATTGACGAAATTTGGCGTGATTTCCCTTCTTACACCCAGTATGAGGTTCGTTCTGCTCTTGCAAAATGCGGACTTACTACAAAGCATATTGAAAGCCAGGTAAGAGTACTTAGTGGTGGTGAACAAGCCAAAGTGCGTTTATGTAAATTAATTAATAAAGAAACAAACATTCTGTTACTGGATGAACCTACCAACCATTTGGACGTAGATGCAAAGGAAGAATTAAAAAGAGCACTTACAGCTTACACAGGAAGTATCTTATTGATTTGTCACGAACCTGATTTTTATGAGGACTTTGCCAACAAAGTGTGGGATTGTTCCAATTGGACCACTAGAATATAGTAATTAGACCTATAAAATATAATAATTAATGAAGGGCTGTCCCTATAGACAGCCCTTTTTTCCTTACAGTAATTGTTTATTAACCCCTGGTTTCATATGCCTTTTCGGTGGGATATCAAGTATAACACAGGGGTTTTAAGTATAAATATTAGTTATGCATTTATACTATCTTGTATACCATCTTCAATACCATCTTCTCTATATTCTCTTTTCGTACGATTGAATACATAAAACTTACTCCAAACATAATTAATTGCAATGACTACAATGGCCAATAAGCCCTTAACTGCCATATTGTTAAATTCCAATAAGTTTACAAAAAGAAATAATCCACCTTCTTCTACTCCAAGAGAAAATATTCTAGCAATGAAGAATTTTATCATCTTCATCAATTCCTCTTTTACAGAAGACCGTTTATCACGAAATACCCAGCCTGCATTTACAACGTAAGCAAAAGTTACTGCTACCATCCAGGCAATCATATTGGCAATTAGATGATCAATTACAATCCAATAGCATAGCATATAATACGTTGCCATATTTACAACAGTTGTCAGTGCCCCGGCTATTGCATACACAATGATTTCTCGGTTAATGAACTTACCCATTAACTTTTTTATTTTTATTGCACTGGACATAGCATTCTCCTTCATCTTTCATCATATTTTAAACGTAACTAAGTTCGTACAAATTTTGTGTTATAATATAACCCAATCAAAGATATTAATCCAAGTCGAAAAATGGTTTTGTGATTAAGTAAAGTTTAGTAATACTATTTTGATCAATGGTTATATTATCTTCATTGACTTCACTAAACTCTAGTTCAAACTCAATCAAAAGATTATTATTTCCATTGAAATATTTTAAAGGAACATCAATCGCAAATTCATTTTCTCCATTTAACCTGGTACCTTTACCAGATACAAGACTACAAGTTTCACCTGTATCTAAGTTTCTTGTCGTTAAAACATCAGATGAAGTGATATCTGCCTTAGAATTTAATAGCACCCTAATGATTTTATTACTATCCGCCGGGTCTGGTATTATACCATAATAATTCACATAATATTCTCTGTCACTGGTATTGACAATACTCTCATCTTCTACTCTAAAGGTTACTCTACTTACCTGATCTGTATCAGAGGTCGTTGAGATTTCACCATCTGCATTAATAAAAAGATATTGTTCTTCATCTCCATCATATACCTCTTCATTGGTCAATATAATCTTAGGCTTAGCAGTACCTGCTCGGTAAGCGCTCACCATAGTATTGATAAATAACTTAATCTCATCCTCTGTAAGATTATTAGTATGTCCTAGTCCAGTATAAGTTATATTTCCCTTACTGTAAATATAATAATTATTTCTAGCATCGTTTTCTCTTGAAGAATAAAAACCGTCATTCTTTCCATCATTTAATTCACTCTTACTATCGGTAAGATTGTACCAAACTACAAGTCCTTCTTGTTCTAAATCCAACTGATAATATTGAGTATGCGTGGTAGAAACAGAAATGTAATCTCCAATGGTAAATGGATACTGCGTGATTTGTCCTCTATTGGCAATGGATATCTTATCAGTTTCCATAAAGGATAGTTCTCCCCAATTTTTATTTACTGTGGTATCATTACGGTCAGCAGTATTTTTCCCAAACAACCAATATAATTTGTTACTATTATCAGTATAAAATTTCCAATATTTATCTTTACCAAATAATAAGTTTGCCCAATAATCATATACTCTAATAGAATTTGTAATTAATTTATCAGTAGTATCATCATAATAAATGGCTTCCTCATTGGCTGTTGAACCTGTAGTAAAGTCATATCTGTCTTGATGTAACAACTTTCGTAACATGTCGTTATATAACCTATACCCATTGGCATCTTTATCCCATATCATGTCATGACTAAAAATTACACTCTTACCTTGACTTATAAAATCTAATATATTCTGGTTGGCGTACTCATTATTGGTATAGCTACAGGTATCACGAAATCCAAGAAACAACATATCATATTCACCTAGATAATCATATTTTCCTGCCTCTGCTGCCCCACTACAGTTATGATATAGACTTAGAAACTCTGAATTACTCATATACGTTATGTTGATTTTATATTCATCAACAGACTTTAAATATGTTTGAAAGGTTTCATTGGTCTCCATGTTAAAGGTTGTAGCTTGATTACCAGTACCAGAATCTATCGCTACCTGTAAGACATTGATCTGGACCTTATTTGCCTCGCTGGTTTGTTTTATCAATGTATAATTAATCTCGCTAGCACGTATTGTACTATTGCTAACAGCATTTACTTCAAGCTTCCATGGAATAATACCCTGGTATGAGCTATCTAATGATCTTGTTAGAGTATACCAAGTATTAGGCTTTAATGAATTCATATTCACTGTTACATTGGCATCATTCTTGATCGTCAGATTATTGAGACTTTCTGCCTTAGCACTGGTTTGTGTATCTAAGGAACCATTATATTTGCCATCACCATTGTTATCAATAAATAATTTAACGGTATAGGCATCTGCTGTTCCCTTAATTCTAAATCTATACTTTAGGGTATTACTTTTATTATATTGTGGCGTATCTATCGATCCATCTGATTTGGTGGTATAACTGTAAGGCACAGGATATTTAGAAGGATCCCCCATATCAGCAAATTCCATACTGCAAGAATCATCCGTGATTTTTCTCCAAAGAATGTAACTGTTAAAATTGTCTTCACAAAATATGCTATCCTTAAATTGACTACGATAGGCTGCTTGTCCATTATCTGTATTAACAGTGACACCTTTTTCCATAACCACATCTACAAGATCATACATATAAGTAGCTTTGTCTACAGCAGTAGACACCTTACTTCTAGTACTGTCTTCGTAAAAACCACTGGCTAACATGATAGGTTTACCAGACTCCATGAACTTCTTTAACTGTTCTAGTTTTAACTTCGTAATATCATTCCCAGAATAGCGAACGGAACTATCCGCATTTACTTTATCTCCGATAGAGAGATATATTTTCCCATTTAAATCGGAATCAAGATAGGAATTATAATAGGTATCATAATAATTGACTACATTTTTGTCTTCTGGGAAAAGGCCAAAATAAATCATATCATACTTTGAATTAATATCCTCAATGTTTCCAATATATTCATAAGTAGTCATGGTAGTAACATGAATATTTGAAATATCACCTGTAAAGCTTGGAAAGAACTCCTTATATTTTTTCTTCCACTCTTCTAATTCAAGAAATTCATGAAAAGGTTGTATTTCTAATATGTTTATTTCTGATTTATCCGCTAAGTTTAAGCTCTGATTATGTATAAAGTAAATAACCTCAGCAGGCGACAGGGAGGTTCGGCGTTCACTATCAGGGTCTGCATCTTCTTTAAGATATTTATCATAATACTCATAAAAATCAAAGGCCTCTTTGGTGACAGGAATATCCGAAACATTATTTTGACATAGGTTCTCAAGTAAGCTCATGTCATCATTATACGTGTAAATACCTTCACCAGCAGTAATATTACTAGCAGTAATGTTGGGATTTTTAAATTCCACATCCCCATACATGGTTCCCTTATCATTATCAGGGAAGGTACTTTGACTCCACTGTGTAATTACCTGATTACCATCTTTACCAACATAATAACCTGTTTCTCTTCCATTCACAGTGGTTGTCTGAATCTTACCTGTTTCCATAAATAACTTATTAAAAGTAGCCGGGCCCATCTGTAATAACATAATACTAAGCTTATGCACGTTATTATCGGAATCAATTTTGTAGACCGAAGGAAGATTCATGATAATACTTGTCCTATTATTAGATACCATACGATTAAAAATAGCCATAATAGCATCCCAGGTCAAATCATTATCTCCTGTAAAATCTGTGGCAGGATTGGTAAGCTCTAGTCCCTCATTATTAAATTTATTCCATATTTGCACAAGACTCTGGTCATGAGACTTTCCATTGATATAAATAAAATCTGCCAGCTCTATTAATTCTAAATTGTTGGTATTTCTTAAATCAGCAGGATCTACAGTGATTACTACAGTTTGATAATCACTAATATCACTTAAAGGTACCCTGATGGCATCCTTTAAAAAAGCATTATAATGGGTAAATACCATTTTGTTTCTAGCATATTTTTTTACATTTAACCATACTTTATCTGCGTTATGATCAGTCTGGTTATTCCAGTTGTTTTCCGCTACCCAAATATATTGACCGAGTCCTTCTCCTACAAAGGTATACGTATATGAATCATCACTCATTTTTTCTTGAACAATGGTTCCTGTTCCATCCGTTACTTTCTGATAATAACCTCTTTGATCCCCAGCCATATACCATTTCCCTTCGGAAAAAGCAGGTTCTGACAGATCCATTTCAAACTCATACTTTGTTTCTGTAACAGTTTTACAATCTGCCAATCTTCTTGAGCCATAACTATATGCCATACTATCAATAGAGAGCTTTTCCATATCCACTGGCTCACATCCAGATATTAAATACCCAA
This sequence comes from Anaerocolumna sp., assembly GCA_047972335.1. Classification (GTDB taxonomy): domain Bacteria; phylum Bacillota; class Clostridia; order Lachnospirales; family Lachnospiraceae; genus Anaerocolumna. Next base: position 18,000 of record JBKEAO010000083.1, read on the forward strand.
TTTCTGAATAGCTTTTATTAGGCACAATCTCCAATATAAACAAAGGATTATACTCTGTTCCAAGTTCATAATCTGTATTTTTTACGGGTGGAGTAATGGTGTCCCCTACACTTGATTTTTCCGCAGAAACCAATTCAATAATTCCTGCAAATATAATAACCGAAATAAGGAATGTAACGATAGGAATTGTTTTTTTTATTTTAGAAATTATATTGCTTTTTTTATAAGGATTTCTATTGTTATCTTTCATTTTCTTTATGTTATTATTTCGTTCCATTCGTTTGTTTCCTCCTAGTCCGTTATTACTTTTATCTTATTTCTAAGAGCAACCAAACCATTGGTCACCTGATAAGATGCTTCATTTTTATTTAATGTAAAAGAAATTAGAATGCTGGAGTTATCATTATTCTCTCCAGTATCTTTGACCATAAATTCCGTCACATATTCTCCAAATAATATCCAATTATCCGTGTCTTCTATTACAACGTTCGATTTCTTTTTATTTAATAATAGTTTTTGATCTTGAAGCTTAATATAATAATTCAAATCCTTACTATATATGGTTACGGTATTGGTAGACTCATTCATTTTCACATTATAAGCTTCTATAATCAATTCATTTAACTGGTTTAATATGGTCTGCGCTTCTATCTGAAGAGTTGCTTCGTCATTGGCTTTACTATAACTTTTAGAACTCGTAGCCATGAAATAGGTAATGGAGCAGATTACAATGGTAGCAATGGCCATGGCAACTAAAAGTTCCACTAGGGTTAAGCCTTTGTTATTTAAGCCTTTGTTATTTAATTCATTCAATCGCCACACCTCCTGGTTTAAAAAGTTTGAAACCAAGTAAAACAGGTTCCAGACTTTTTCTTTTATGATTACAAACTATTACATTTCATCCAAAAGCTAAATTATAATTGATAAATTCAGTCTATAACTATATTAATTATCATGGCTAGGACTTTTATAGCGCTGTGACTATGATCAATTTGTGAAGTTACTTAAGGCTTATCATCTTTGGTTTAGATATAATTTGCACATAGATATAGCAATAAATTAAGTTCCTACCCCTCATTCAATCCAATGTTTACCCGTTTCCTTTACAAAACGAAGAATAGAATTATAATTCCCATTACGAAATGTAATCCGCTCATAAGAAGAATGAAAAGCACCAGAACTTTTTGAATAAGAAATAGCAATATAATTACCCACGCCTTCTTCTAAAATTTCCTCTGCAACTCCTTCTTTTTGATAGCTCACCTGGCAGTCCTCCACCAATATATCTCCATTTTCTTTGGTTAACGTTAAGGTATCACCCTCTGGTTGTATTGTCATATACAAATCGCCTTCTATCAGATAGAGACACAGGGAATAAGTCACACCTTTACTCATTGTCTCCACTCGTAGCTTGTCTAGCGTGATATCAATTGTTTTCGCTGCCTTATAAATTCTCTTAGAACTTACTTGCCCAATTAATTGAAAGGTTACAGTGGAGGTCAATGCAATAATTGCTATTACTATTATCAACTCAATCAGTGAAACCCCTTTATTACCAAGATGTCCTATTCGTTTCTTCTGTCTATTCCTCATTTTTCACCCAATTATCATAATAAATAAGATCAGATACTTGAATCTGACTTATATTTTCAGCTGTTTCTTCTGTAGAAGCAGTGGATAGACCTCGAAAATACTGATTCACTGCATCATTATTCTTTCCTAGTATATCTTCTACCAACACAGCTGAGGCCGAAACACTTACGCCCGAACCTAGTGTGATGACACCTCCTGAAAGGATTAACCCTTCAAAATTATTTTTTACATGTACAGATCCTGTTGCAATTACAATCCCCCTTAGACCACCACTTGGTAAATCAACTTCTGATTTTAGTTCAAATGGTTCACTTGAATCATTGTCGATAATTGTAACAACTGCATCACCTAAAATAATTCTTTTTCCAGAATTCATCTCAATATCTGTATACCCTTCTTCTCTGATTAATTCTTTCTTAATAATAGAATTAAAAACCGAGGAAGTGTCATAAGCCTCAACAGTAGAGTGCTCATTTAATGTGGTTCTAATGGAATCATACTGGGTAATCAGCGTATCTTTTATACTTAGCATAGCTTCATAGGGGGCCTCACCCTCTTGTGGTTTAACAGTATTCGCAAGAAGTGAACTTTCTTTGGTATTCTCATTATAAGTAAATATATTTCCAGCTGAGACTATACTTTGTAATGTGTCTGAAAGCTTTATACTTGTTGCATAATTACCGATACGATTATCAATCATTCCCACAGCGCTGGCATTATTTAATTCATAATACTTTTGTAAATATGCATTGGCTTTTTCTTCTGACTTAAAATTAATATAGTAATATACCCATTTAGAGCCACCCGCTGCTTGATAAAATATCTTCGTAAATCCATCTGCATATTCCTTTAGATCTAGTCCAGAAGCACTTGTTTTATTAAAATCTACCTCTGTTGTTGGTCTGCTATTATAAACACTTTCATTTACCGGGTTTTTACCACACCACATGTATTCGCTAGGAACTAAATAAGCTAGCTGATTACCTTTTACAGCCAAAGACTCTCCTGTCTGAATATTTTCTTGTGACGTTTGAGTTGAATCACCTGTATCCGCTGGATCAACCCAGATATTTCCTCCAGTGTTGGGATTTAAATATGCCCTTCCAGATAGAAACAAGTACTTAGAAGCAGACATATCCATCACTGCATTGGTACCATTTATTATAATTGCACTACTAAAGGCTGGATTTTCATTGGTTTCAGATGTCTCCTCTGATTTGCCTGCTGCATAACTATATCCATAATATTCCCCATTGATGGTAACACGGCTATTCACAGCATTTAACATTAGGTCATCTCCTATGTAACAGTTACTATCAATGTTAATATTCGTAGGCAGCTCAGTTTCTGCTCCTTTTTTTGTAATCATATTCATTGCCCACAGTTTTGAAATGCCAGTAATTTGAAAAGAACTCCTTTTTCCAACTGTTATATCTCCTCTGGTAACGATGTTTGTGGCATTACTTATATGAATACTTGATGCATTATCCAGATTAACACCACCTGTCCCCGCATAAATATTACCCGTTGCCAAGACAGCTGTAGCAGCATCCAAAAGAATACTATTGTCTGCAATCAGACTATACTCTTTATAGGTAGGTAAAATATCTGATCCTGACTGTAATTGCATGGTAGGGGTCGTAATAACGATATCTGTACCAATTGTTGTTTTATATAGTTCCTCATCCGTATAGCTAATTTTGATATTTTTTAAGGTAATGCTTTGATGATCTGCATCCACTAACAATAATTGGTTGCCACTGTCAGATACAAAGGTTACATTTTCATTCGTTACATAGGTAAGTAATTTATCTATATTATAAAAGCTATAATTTTGTGATAGAGAATGATATAATGTTTCGATAAATTTACTTGAAAACTCCGCATTCTTCTCTTCTTTGGATAGGTTTATATATTCCGGTGTAATAAAGCGTTCCATCATAGATTCATATGCTGCTTCTAGTGCCAATGCAGTTTCTTGCTCTAATCCAGCCTTTATTTCATCCAATGCAACTTCTGCATTATAAAAATTTGACTTTGCTTTGTAATCAACGGACTTCATTTGCAGATTACTTACTGTAACTGTTAATAATACACTACCCAATATTGATACAAAGGCAATGCAAAAAATGATAAGGATTAAGGTAGAGCCTTGATTGTTTTTCTGTATTTTTTTAATATTTATCATAACGCACCGCCTCCTATTCCTTCTTCGTGGAAGAAAACTCTGCACATAAAGAGTCCCTATTAAAGTGATTTCCCGCTGTGAATAGTTCCACTGTAACACTATAAATTCTATTATTACCTGATTCTTTTTTTACCAATCCATTGCCACCAGATAAAGCATGAAGGACACTACTGTTACTAAAAAGTTGAATACCACTTGGAATAATGTCATCTGTGATGGTAAGTTCCCCGCCTGTATAATCATCAGACTTCTGACTAATTGCATATACATCTATAGAATCAGAAATAAGACCATTCATATGAATCGTCATATTGTTTTTAGCCGATGGGATATAGAATATGTAAACACTTCCTTTTTGTGGATCAACCTCTTTTTGTCCCAATGTATAGCTAACGAAATCAGCGCCTGGTATTTCATCAGCTGAATATGTAAAAGTCACCGTAACAGAATAAGGCACAGTACTTGAAATGGTTACTTCTATTTCTTTTCTTAACACCCTTTTTATATCATCCTTCTCATAATAAGTTGGTCCATCAATTGGGGAATCGGTTGTAGTTTCGGCTGGGTTATCAGTCGGTACATCAGCCGGTGTAACACTAGGAAGTGCCTCTTCTATTGCCTGATTATAGGCTAGGTGATTACTATAAAGTGTATTTAAAGCAGTATCTTCTTCATAGGTTTGCAAGATAAGAAGGTTGTTCACTGCATCCAAGTCAGAAAACACAGGCATGGAGAAGGAATTAAAGGCTGATGCTTCATCTGTATTTCCTTCTATATAGGTAGAGCCATCAAGTGTAATTAGTGCATCATAGGTTTTTCCACTTAAGGATATATTCTTTTTTGCAAAATAATAGGTAGCTCGGTCTTGATTTAAGATATATGTGGTATCCTCCTCTGAAGAATTTCTGATTACAGATTTTTCATCCTCCGTAACAGGTTCTAATATACCGTTCTTTAAAACCATTTCCAAAACTTCATCCTTAATTTCTGGAAAATCTTCAGGATAATTATACCTAGCAGCCAAATCTACCAATTCTAATGCTTTTACTTCCTCCAAAATAGTCTGGGTTAATACTGTTTCATTTTGCATACGTTTTGACTTTTGATTTACCTTTGCTGCAGTAACAAAATTATTAAGCAGAGGCAGCAACACAATTGCAAGTATAGAAATACTAATCAATAATTCAACTAAGGTAAATCCCGCATTCTTATGTTTTTGTATACACTTCATGTTCCTGCCTCCTTCCTTAAAAAAATTTTCATCATTTGCATCTGGGCATTTGTGTAATTCTAATTTTCAAATGTGCCAAAAATATTGTCCTTACCAACTCCAATGTTATCTAATTCTGGTGCTTCATAAGCAGTTCCACCCTCAGCTTCATAAAGAACTATGCTCATGGTTCCACTCAAATTACCAGTTGACATATCAAAGGCTGCGGTGATATTGGTAACATGCCTTTTCTCATTATAAGTATTGATAAAATCAATGGCCTTTTTTAATCCTTCGTATGTACTTTGATAATTTAAATTAAGAGTGGTTTGATATCCAGTGACCGGCCCGTTTAAAGTGATGGCCTCTTCTTCTGTGTCTGACACTAAATTTGTTCCTTCTTGTGTATCTGTTCCTGTTTGTGTATCTGCTCCTGCTTGTGTATCTGCTCCTGCTTGTGTATCTACTCCTGCTTGTGTATCTGCTCCTGCTTGTGTATCTGTTCCTGCTTGTATATCTGTTCCTGTATAAAAGACATTTGTTTCATTAAATGAAATAGATTCAATTTTAATATTTGCATACTGTTCTAATTCAGTAATAAATAAAAGATTTTTCTCCTGAGTCAGTGTCTTAGGATAACGTAGAAGCATAACTTTTGTCATTGATAGATACTCTTTCGTTTCCTCTTTCATCGTTTGCTTTTTAGACTGCTTTTGCTGTAATTCTAACAATTTATTGGTTAATTCCAGGTTTTCTCCCTCTAATTCTACAGTCATAGAATGAAATCTTACATAGCCAAATTGATAAGAACCAGCAAGGATAAATACTACGACCAATAGGAATAAGAGCCTTTTTTCTTTCACTGTAACTTTATTCATCAGACTCACTCTCCCCCTCACCTAAGGTGATTAAATTATAACCTCCAGTCACGATAAACCTTGTGGTTGTCAGACCATTTTCATCGGTCTCCTGGGTTATAGCGGTAGTAGTTATATTGGTTAAATAAGATATTTCTTTCAACTGCATCAGTGTTTTAGCAGCCCCTTTCTTTGTATTACATTTGACACTTAATGTGACACCACTTTCTGTAATTTGAAAGGATTCAAAAATAGACTGGGTGGGTAGCTTATCCTCTAATTCTAAGATTATGTTTCCTAGAATAGTTCCAGGCGAATGGGTCATTAAATCCATCGTATTTACTTGTTCAAAAAGCACTTTAGCATGGGCATGGGCTTCATAAACTTCGTTTATATCCGAAAGATTAGCAACTTCTATATTCAAACGTTCCTGATCAATAGCAGCATTTTTATAAGCCAAAAAAGATGTAGCAATCATAGTCCCACTTAAAATTAAGACCGTTCCTATAGTGGTTTTTATGAATAGTTTATTATTGCTCTTCTTCACATTTAGCTGATATTCCTTAGACATGTAGTCGATTGGGTCAAGTGTAGCCCCAATACACACTAAGTAATCATTCCTAATCTCTTCTTCCAGAATTACTTTTTTACTAAAAGTTACATTCTTTAAGTTCTGAAATTTCACAACTTCAAGGCCTGTCTCTTTATGTAACAATTCCTCTATCCCATTAAATTTACTACCAAATCCAGTAATATAAATGCCTGAAACGCTCTTGTCCTTATTCTTAGAATAATAATAGTCTAGGACTCTTTGAATATTACCAGTTAAGTATTGTAGGGATTGCAATATTTCCTTCTTTAGTTCATGATTTTTTCTATACTGTACAAAATTTTCTTGCTCCACAAAACTAATAGTGGCTGCTGCCTCCTCCATTGCCAGCTGTTCACTAGATAGAAGGAATTTTTCTTGTACCAATTCTTTTAATCCATCTGATACATCGGATATATCTAGATAGTCTGCCTGCATTAAAGAATGCACTATGGACAATGAACTAAATCCAACGGTTCGTTGTAGCTTAAGTACACCATTTTCAATAATATTCACCAATGTAGATTGTTCATTAAACTGAAGAAGAAGATGGATTCCTTTTAATCCCTGTGACTTAAAAAGCTGAAAGGTGCTATTATCGCTACAATCAATGGACATGACTTCAAGACCAAGAAGTTCAGCCACGTTGTAATAATTCTTAATCAAATTATCAGGTGCAGCAAAAACCAATAGTCTTAGTTTTTTTACGTCGTCTTCTTGAATGGTTTCAAGAATTGTATATGTTAAGATGTAATCTGATATGTCAACGGGAAAGTACTCAGACCCATTGGCATTGATTACATCTTGAATTCTATGTTTCTTGACAAAAGGTATTATGACTTCCCTATTTACAATCTTTGATGAGGATATGGTGAAAAACACTCTATCCCCTTTTATTTTTGATTTGGTAAGAATTTCTCTTGCCGCATTTGCAAATGTATTTTTATCTCTGATATAACCGTCATCAAAGCTATTCTCTGGAGTATCAAAGGATACACATTTATATACGCGAGGGTTTTTCTTTTTATAGTTTACTTCACAAATATGAGTCGTTGTGAGTCCAATTTGTATACTAATTACCTTTCCAGACATAGTATCCTCCCTAATAAATTTCATTTGGTCAGTTAAGTTGATTTTTATTGTAAATAATTTAGATACCAAGTTATCATCTGGTTTCCAAATACGATTGATATAAAAATGCCTAGGGATAGATATGGTCCAAAGGCCAAAAGACTGTCAGCTCCTTTTATTTTCATACGTAACAGATGCAAAACGGAGCCTAAAACACATCCAAGTATAAAGGCTAAAATAGTCAGTTTCAGTCCAAGTAATAACCCGACTGCTGCCATTAATTTAATGTCTCCTCCACCAATTCCTCTACCTTTTGTTACAAGGAATAGTAGCAATAAGACTCCCGATACAGAGACAAATCCCAATATATAGTCAATCATATGCCTATAATCTAAGGCAACTCTCAATAATCCTAAAATCAAAATAAATATGTTAATACCAACAGGTATCTCATAAGTGCGAAAATCAATCACACTTAGTACTAATAATGCTGAAGTTCCTAGTGCAAATAAAACACTTTCCAATGTGAAACCATGTATATAAAAAATCAATACGTAACATAACCCATTGATTAACTCCATCGTTGGATATTGGAGGGATAATTTTGTACCACACCTCCTGCATTTGCCTCCAAGAAACAGATAACTAAACACCGGAAATAAATCGTACCATTTTAAAACATAACCACAAGACATACAATGTGACTTTGTGGTTATGATATTTTCTTTTCGTGGAATACGATAGATGCAGACATTAAGAAAACTACCTATTAATATTCCGTATATGAAGATAATGAGGTATATGAAATGAATCTGCATCTATTGGCTCCTCTTATGTTTTATTTATAATTATCGCCTATAGTAGGATAGAGTACATTCTTTTCATCTCCTGCAGTAGCAGCGGCAGGGCTAGCATATACATTAAATGTTTTATCTGCTTTATTAAACACTACAATAAATGTTTTGTTAGTCGCAGAATCAAACTTAGGAGTCGGAATAGAACCTAATAAACTCTTAATTTCGGTCTCTAATGCATCATCATCATCCGCAGATACACTTAGACTCTCTAATAAAACAGTTACACCATCACTTGCATATGCTTGCGCATATGCTTGTTCATTAGTAAGCGCCGCATTCACCGCAGTAGCAATCGTCTGCGCCGTTTGAATATCCGCAGCTTTTCTTGACTTATCCAAATACTTAATCACCTGTGGTGCCAAGGCTCCGGACAATATTGCCATAATACCAATTACAATAATTAATTCTACCAATGAAAATCCTTTGTTATTTAATTTCTTCTTGTTGTTCTTCTTCATATTTTTCTCCTTATATGATTTGTATTTATTAATAAATATTGTTACTATTGCTTTTTGCAATCAATAACAATATATTAACCTTATAAATTATCCAATCCTTGGTACATGGATAACATGGGTTGCATGATGGACATAATCAGGACGCCCACAACAAGTGCTAAGAATACAATGATGAGGGGCTCCATGGCTGCCATTAAGGAATCTGATGCAAGTTCAACTTCCTCATCATAATAGTCTGCCATTTTCGTTAACATGTTCTCTAGATTACCTGTTTCCTCCCCTATTTTAGTCATTTGCGATACCATAGGTGGAAAGACTCCAGAGCGTTTGATCAATGTAGATAAGGGCACTCCCTTTGCAACTTCTTCTGTTGCTTCTAATAATACTTTCTTGGCAATGGTATTATCAATCATGCGGGCAGTGATCTCAATAGACTCTATTAAGGGAATCCCTGCTGCCAATAATGTACTTAAAGTTCTGGCAAATCGTGAAGATATTGTTTTTGTGGTCAACTTACCAAATAAGGGTAATTTAAAAGCCAATTTTCCTAAAAATAATTGCCCTGATGGAGTTGATTTAAAGTATCTAACTCCAACAATCAAGATGGCGATGCCCAATAGTATAAAGTACCATTTTGACTGAAAAAACTCACTAGTTGCTATGACTGCCTTGGTTAATGCAGGCATTTCAATGTCTAAATCCTGAAACATCGACATGAAATTAGGTATTACCACTAGCATCATAAGAAATATAACAAGGACTGCAACAATACCAACAATAGCAGGATAAATCATGGCCTTCTTCATTCTAGCTCTAAGTTTTGAATCCTTTTCAAAGTGAACAGCCATTCTTTCAAAAGCCACTTCTAGATTACCCGAAGCTTCACCAGCTTCTATCATATGAATCAATATCTTAGGAAATATTTTTTTATGTTCACTTAAGGCATCAGTTAGGGTCTCCCCTTTTTCTACTGCTGTTTGGACTTCCTTTAATGTCTTTGATAAAACCTTATTATCAGTTTGCTCTTGTAACATATCTAATGCACTTATAATAGATACACCAGCATTTAAAATACTTACAAACTGTCTGCAAAAGATACATAAATCTCTTGATTTTACTGGATTAGTAAAAGAAAAGTTAATATCCTTTTGTAACATATTCTGGGGCGCAACAGAGATTGGAATATGGCCTTCTGCCCTTAAATTTTTAATTACTTTTTCTGAACTGACAGCCTCCATTGCACCTTTTTTTTCTTTTCCTCTACTGTCAATCACTATATAAGAAAAAACTGGCATGCATTTTCCCTCCTAAAACAGCCTTTTCTCTAGGGCCACGGGATCCTGAGAAAAATTAAGCGCATTTTCCGCATCAATTTGCCTTCTTAAATATAATTCATAAATGGCATCATCCATAGTCATCATGCCTTGCTTTTTATTTGTTTGGATGATAGAAGTTATTTGATGTAACTTAGCTTCTCTGATTAAATTCTTGATGGCAGAATTAGCGTGTAATATTTCAAAAGCCGCAACCCTACCATTCCCTTCGGAATTTGGAATCAGTTGTTGCGATACTACTGATTCTAAAACGGAGGCTAACTGAATTCTTATCTGTTGTTGCTGATGGGGTGGAAATACATCAATAATACGATCTATGGTACTTGCAGCACCTATGGTATGCAGGGTAGAAAAAACCAAATGCCCCGTTTCTGCAGCCGTTATTGCTATGGATATGGTATCTAAATCTCTCATCTCACCTACTAATATGACATCAGGATCTTCACGTAGAGCAGATCTTAAGGCATTGGAATAGGAATTGGAATCTATTCCAATCTCTCTTTGATTTACTACTGCATTCTTATGCCGGTGAAGATACTCTATTGGATCCTCTAAAGTAATAATATGTTTATTATACTTGGTGTTAATCACATCTATCAAAGAAGCGAGTGTGGTAGACTTACCACTTCCTGTTGGGCCTGTCACTAATACAAGTCCCCTCTTCTTTTTGGTTAAAGAAATCACCGAATCTGGTACTCCTAAATCCTCTGGTGTAGGTATAACCACCCCCACCAAACGAATTACCATAGCATAGGAACCTCTTTGCTTAAATACATTTACACGATACCTGCCAAGTCTTGTTATAGAGTAGGAAAAATCCACTTCTCCTTTACTCTCTAATACAGATTTCGCATGGTCTGTTAACATGGGAGTGATCAATTGGTTCGTATCATTAGGCATAAACTTCTCATAATCTAGATTCTTAAGTACTCCATTGATTCTACATTTGGGTGGAATTCCAACGGATATATGTAAATCAGAGGCTCCTAATGATTTTGCTACAGTTAATAATTCTTCTATGGTAATCATGTTATTCCTCCATACTTATTTTTTTCAGTTCAGAAATGGATGTAATACCTTCTAAGACTAATCGAATAGCACTCATTTTTAAGGTATCCATGCCTTCTAGTAATGCTACTTCTTTCATTTTTTCGGCACTTTGCTTATCGGATATCATATCCTTTATGGATTGGGTCACAGGTAATATTTCATATATACCAATTCTTCCATAATAACCAGTATGATTACAAGAATGACATCCACAAGGTTCATAAATAATCTGTTCTTTATAACTGTCCAGGTTCAGAAGTTCCTTCTCCATTACAGTAGCAGGTCTTTCCTTCTTACAAGAAGGACATAGCCTTCGTACCAGTCGTTGTGCTATAATTCCTACTACAGCGTCTGCAATCAAAAATGGCTCTATCCCCATATCCACTAATCGAGTAATAGAACTAACTGCACTGTTCGTATGGAGTGTGCTTACAACAATATGCCCGGTAATGGAGGCTTTGATTGCAATCTCTGCTGTTTCATTATCTCTAATCTCACCAATCATGATAATATCTGGATCTTGTCTTAATATAGAACGCAGTGAATTGGCAAAGGTTAAGTCCACCTTATTATTCACCTGTACCTGATTAATTCCATCAATATTTGCTTCAACTGGATCTTCCACTGTAATAATATTTACATCATCTTTATTTAACTCGCTTAAGGCTGTATAAAGAGTGGTTGATTTACCACTTCCAGTCGGACCAGTTACCAATATTAGTCCATGGGGTTTGGAAAGAATTGCATCAAACTTAGCTAGTTCCGTTTCGGAAAATCCAAGTTCTATTTTTGCTTTTGTCAAATTTCTTTTGGAAGTAATACGAAGAACCACTTTTTCCCCATATACAGTGGGTAAAATGGATACACGTATATCATACTCCTGCCTGTCTACAACAATTGATAATTTACCATCCTGTGGTTTTCTTTTTTCTGATATATCTAATTCACCAATTATTTTTATTCTAGCTACAATTGCAGGCAAAAGATTAATCTCATATTTCATTGTTTCATAAAGAATACCATCCACTCTGTATCTAATTCTAACTTGCTGCTCTAAAGGTTCGATATGTATATCACTTGCCCGTTGTCTAACAGCTTGTTCCATAATGGACTTAACTAGCAGTACAATTGGAGATTGATTCACATCTTCATTAACCTGTGGTTGTTCTTCTCTATCTTTGTTTTGGATTTCTTGTTCTATTGTATATCTCTTAGCCACGGCCATAGCCTCGGCATTGCCATAGTATCGATCAATGGCTGCGGATATATCACTAGTTGTTGCTATTACCGGTTCTATCTGTAAATTTGTTATAATGGATATATCATCAATGGCAATAAAATCATTGGGGTCAGCCATGGCAACTCTTAATAAATTCGGACTTGTTTTATGGAATTCAAATGGTATTAGCACATGTTTTCTTAAAATCTGTTCATTCACAAGTGAGGTAACTCTAGGTTCAATCACAATTCCTGATAATTTTACAATATCTAATTTAAATTGTTTTTTAAGAACCTCTGCAATGGTTATTTCTTCAATATAACCAAAATCTACAAGAATCTCGCCAACCTTTTGTTTTAAAGTACTTTGTGCTTTCAATGCCTTATTTAGCTGTTCATTTGTGATAAGACCTTCTTCTACTAGCATATCCCCTAAGCGTTTTTTCGTTCCATGGTATTCCATAATTCCTCCATATGTATCTATAGCAATTCTATGCAAATGATAAAAAATATTGATTGGTTCTATTTTATCATATTTTCAGCCATAAAACTAGGACTTTAGTCTTACTTTTACATTATATCTGAATTTAATCTTCTGTCAATAGACTAGAAGTTACAAAATCCCCATTATTTTACATCAAAATTTTCCATTAATGTCGCATATTAGAAAATGTATGAAAAACATGGAATTAAATAACGATCTAGCTAAAAATCCACTCAATACATATAGATATACTAAGTTTTATTATGATAGTTCCATTCCCTATATGGAAAGAGATCCATATAAATATTTCACCATTTTTTAGAGATACAAAAAAGTTTATTCCTGACAAGCTAGTCAAAGAATAAACTTTTTTCCAAACAAAGATTGAAGTTGTTACTAATTATAAATTTCGATTTTCTTTGTCGAAATACTCCTTAAGCTTTTTTAAGGCTTTTTTTTCGATCCTAGAAACATAGGATCTAGAAATTCCTATTTTGTTTGCAATTTCCCTTTGTGTTATTTCTTCCTGCAAATTAAGTCCATAACGCATTTCAATAATTTGTCTTTCCCGTTTAGAAAGTACTTCTGCTACCAATTCATAAAGTCTTTTTACATTTCCCTGTAATTCTAACTCATCAATAATATCAGTATCTGCACTTTCAATAATATCTAAGTAATTTATTTCATGACCTTCTTTGTCCGCACCAATGGGTTCATATAAATATATTTCTCTTGCCTGACGTTTGCCACTTCTAAGCATCATCAACAATTCATTATCTATACATCTGGAGGCGTAAGTAGCAAGTCGTATTCCCTTATCGGGGTCAAAAGTGTCTATGGCTTTTATTAAACCGATTGTGCCAATGGATATAAGATCATCTATCTCTTTATCCGCGGTATTATATTTTTTTACAATATGCGCAACCAAGCGGAGGTTTCGTTCTATCAGGATATCTCTGGCAGCTTTGTTTCCTTCCAAACATTTGCTTAAGATTTCCGTTTCTTCCTTGGCGCTCAGTGGTTTAGGAAAGGATTTCACTGTATTAGCACCTCAACGATAGGGTTTATTATTAATCTATGTTTTGGTGCAACATTAAGTGCCTTTCCTACTAAAATTATTTATTGTTTTTGGTTGATTTTTTAAAACTAACTCAACCCTCACATAATTTAAATCAAACTTAAAGCATTAAAAAGATGTAAAATGGTGCAGTTTTAGAAAGTTATATATAATAAAGAAAGAACTGCCCTAAAATGATAATTAAGTGCAGTTCTTTGCTCTATTAAATTATATTTTAAAATATTTAAAAGTGAATCGATTCATCTAAGCTTTTATCTAAGCTTTTATCTCATCTCTTCTAAATCCCATAAGAATTCTATACTACCTTTATTCCAAGTTTATACCAAGAGAATTAATTTTCTTCTAAAACTTCATCTTTACCTGCTGGTAATATTAATGCAAGTATGATACCAGAGAATGCTGCAATAGCAAGTCCAGAGATAGTAACTGTTCCTGTAATTGGAATACTGTCACAACCAATACCTAATACAAGGATTAAAGCAGCTATCATTAAGTTTCTACTATTACCAAAGTTAAGTTTTGAATTAATTAAGATTCTAATACCTACAGAAGAAATCATACCGTATAATACGATACTGATACCACCGGTTACAGGAGCTGGGATGCTTGTTACAAATCCACCAAACTTACCAATAACACCAAGTACCATTGCAACTACTGCTGCAACTCTGATTACAGATGGATCATAGTTTTTAGTAACCGCTAAAACTCCTGTGTTTTCACCATATGTTGTATTAGCGGGACCACCTAATAAACCAGCCAAAGCTGTTGCCAAACCATCACCTAAAAGTGTTCTATGAACACCTGGATCTTCAATAAAGTTCTTACCTACGACTGCACTGTTAGTAGTAATATCACCAACATGTTCAATTAAAGTTACCAATGCGATTGGTGCAATTGCTAATATAGCTTGTGCCTCAAAGGTAGGTAGTAAAAATAATTGATCTGTTATACTTTTATCCATTAGAGAAATCCATGATGCATTTGTTACAGGCGCAAAGTCCACAAATCCTAGTGGTATGCTTATTACATAACCTACTATGATTGCAAATAAGATAGGCATAAGATTGTAAATTCCCTTAGCAAATACTGAGATACACACTACTGTACTTAAAACAGCAACTGTCACAAGTAAAGCCTTTAAACTAAAAGCACCATTATAATAAAAGGCACTATTAATAGCTGTCCCACTTAATCTTAAACCAATTACAATGATAATTGGACCGGTTACGATAGGAGGTAATACTTTTCCAACCTTATCATATCCAACGATTTTTATGATTAATGCAAATAACGCATAAATCAGACCAGCTATTATTAATGCCCCTTTTACTGATGCAAGTTTTGTTAGGAAATCTGCGTCTCCATATCTTGAATCACCAATTACTGAAATAATACCACCCATAAAAGCAAAACTGGAACCCAAAAATACGGGCACTTTCTTCTTTGTAATAAAATGAAACAATAGAGTACCTATACCGGCACAAAATAATGTTATTGATGTACTTAGTCCTGTAAGGGCCGGTACTAATACCGTCGCACCAAACATTGCCAAAACATGCTGAATGCCTAAAACAATCTTTTTATTCAGTGTCATTTTCATTTCTCCTCCTGGTTTTTGTTTTATTCGTTATTGTTAGCGCTAAAATAACTTAAATCTTCTAAATATTACAGTATATCGACAGAATAATCAAGAACTTTTTTTATTTTTTACAAATTCAGAACATTTAAGAAAAATATATATTTTATCTGCAAAAACAAACAATTCCATTTTATATTACGTGCAAATCACAATTCTGCAACAAATAATTGAAAACATACATTGATAAATCGCAATTAATTTATTTATCAGTCTAGTATTCCCCTGTGTCAAAATATTTTATTCCAATGCTAAAAAACGTTGCTGATTGTATGAAACACTCCCAAACAATCAACAACGTTTCTATATAACAAATCAAACTTCCCAGTTAATATACTGCAGTAATCCTAGGACAGCCTCATTTTAAAATCTTTATATCCAAAGGTCTTAATGATTCTCTCACCCTTTTCAGGACTATAAAGCACGATAGATGGTAGCCCCACACCATTAAAGGTATTATTTTTAACCATGGTATAATGAGCCATATCACAAAATACTAAAGTATCCCCAGCTACCAAAGGTTTTGGAAAGGAATAATCGCCAATGACATCTCCTGCAAGACAAGTTGGTCCTCCAAGACGATACGTAAACTCATATTCACCTGGTTTTCCTGCTCCAATTACATTTGGTCTATAGGGCATCTCTAATACGTCAGGCATATGGCAGGCAGCAGAGGTATCAAGAATCGCCAAATCAAGGCCATTACTTAGGGTATCAAGGACTTTCGTCACCAAGTACCCAATATTAAGACCTATAGCTTCACCAGGTTCTAAATAAACCTCCACCTTATATTTATTCTTTATCATTAAAATTGACTCAATTAATGTATCCAAATCATAATCTGGTCTGGTAATGTGATGTCCTCCACCAAAATTAATCCATTTCATCTGACTAATATAGGGACCAAACTTCTCATCAACAACTTCAATGGTACGCTTTAATACGTCAGAATTCTGCTCACACATTGTATGAAAATGTAATCCTTCAATACCATCTAACTCTTCTGGCTCGAACTGAGATAAGGTAACACCCATTCTAGATCCTGTAAAACAAGGATTGTACATATCTGTCTCAATCTCTGAATACTCAGGATTAATACGAATGCCACAGCCAATATGACGGTCCATGGTCTTAACCTTCCCTCTGTATTTTTTCCATTGCGTAAATGAATTAAACACCACATGGTCGCAAATAGAGAGAATCTCCTCCATCTCATCTTCTCTATAAGCAGGAGAGAAAATATGTACTTCTCCCTCCATTTCTTCTTTACCAAGTTTTGCTTCATAGAGAGAGCTAGCAGTTGTTCCATTTAAATATTTACTGATTAAAGGATACACACTGAACATGGAAAAAGCCTTTTGTGCAAGTAGTATTTTACAGCCCGTCTTATCAATGACATACTTTAGAGTCTCTAAGTTTTTAATCAGCAGGGTTTCATCAACTACATAGGCAGGGGTCGGTATATTTTTTATATCAAATTTAATCTTTTCTTCCATCCCTAAACTCCTAATCTACCAATGTTGGAGCAAAATCCTCTTTCCAAGGAAGTCCACATTTATTTAATTCCTCCATAAATGGATCTGGATTAAATTCCTCTACGTTAAATACACCTGGCTTCTTCCATTCACCTTTTAATACCATCATGGCACCTATCATAGCTGGAACACCTGTGGTATAGGAAATCGCCTGTGACCCAACTTCTTTATAGCACTCTTCATGGTCGCAAACATTATAAACATAGTAAGTTTTATCTTTACCGTCTTTTTTCCCTTGATAAATACAACCAATATTGGTTTTGCCCTTTGTTCTAGGTCCAAGAGAAGCAGGGTCTGGTAGTACAGCTTTTAAAAATTGCAAAGGAACAATCTTATGTCCTTCAAATTCAATTGGTTCAATGGATGTCATTCCTACATTTTCAAGCACTTTAAGATGTGTTAGATAACGTTCTGAAAATGTCATCCAGAACCTAATCTTTTTGATTCCCTTTATATTAAGAGCAAGGGATTCCATTTCCTCGTGATGCAATAAATACATATCTTTATCACCTATTTCAGGAAAATTAAATACTCTCTTAATTGACAAAGGTTCCGTTTCGTGAAATTGGCCATCTTCAAAGTAACTTCCATTGGCAGTAATTTCTCTAATATTAATTTCAGGATTAAAATTCGTTGCAAAAGGATATCCATGATCTCCTGCATTGGCATCTAAAATATCAATTTGATTGATTTCATCAAAATAGTGTTTCATAGCGAAGGCCGAGAATACACCTGTTACACCAGGATCAAATCCACAACCTAGTACTGCAGTAATGCCTGCTTGCTCAAATTTTTCTTTATATGCCCACTGCCAGCTGTATTCAAACTTAGCTGTATCAAGAGGTTCATAATTTGCAGTATCAAGATAATCTACCTTTGTTGCGAGGCAAGCATCCATAATTGTAAGGTCCTGATATGGCAGGGCTACATTTATAACAATGTCTGGATGAAACTCATTGATAAGTGCAATGATTTCTTCTGTATTATCTGCGTCAAGCTGTGCAGTTGAAATAATCGTTTCTTTTCCTTTTCCAGTCTTTTCTTTATCAAGCTTTTCCTTCATCGCCTCACACTTTGACACTGTTCTACTGGCAATGCAAATTTCTTCAAAAACTTCTGGATGTTGAAAACATTTATGAACTACAACACTGGCTACTCCACCAGCTCCTATGATTAACGCTTTTCCCATGATAGTACCTCCATATTTCATTTCGTATCATATAGATTCATATATTTATTTGCTATTTGAATCATTTTTAATTTATTTATTTGCTATTCGGATTATTTTTTGATTAAATGATTTAATTCATTTTTGTTCTTCATATCGTTATTTATTCTATAGAATTTAGCTGTTCCTTAATATAATTAGGTATTGCAAAAGCACCTTTGTGAAGGTCCGTATTATAGTATCTTGTTTTAAGGCCCAAAGCATTCCATTTATCTTCATCTAAATCCTGAATGGGATCATATTTTTTTGAAGCAAAACCAAACAACCAATGTCCTGACGGATAGGTTGGTATGTGAGCCTGATATATTTTAGCAACTGGAAAGCTCTCTTTGATTCTTTTATAAGCTCTTTCCATAGAAGCTGCATAGGAAGTATAATACATGCTTTCATGCTGATTCACTAATATTCCCTCGTCATTTAATGCCCGATAACAATTACCATAAAATTCTTTGGTAAATAATCCTTCGCCAGGGCCAAAAGGGTCCGTAGAATCAACAATAATTAAGTCATACTCTCCTTCTTTTCTTCTCACAAACTTAAGTCCGTCTTCATAATAGATATGAACCTTTTCATCCTCTAACTTTGAAGCCGTTAAGGGAAGATATTTTTTGCATACTTTCACTACTTCTTCATCAATTTCCACCATATCAATATGCTCAATGTTTTGGTAACGCAAAAGTTCTCTAATCGTGCCACCATCCCCTGCACCAATCACTAAAACTCTCTTGATATTCGGATTTACAGCCATAGGTACATGGGTTATCATATCATGATATATAAATTCATCTTTTTCTGTAACCATAAGAAAACCATCCAAGGCAAGAATCTTTCCAAATTCCTTGGATTCAAACACATCAATTCTTTGAAAATCAGTTTGCAGACTTTCCAAATGACGTTCAACTTTTATTGAAAACAAAGCTTCCTCTGCATGTTTCTCAGTAAACCATAAATCCATTAATCTACCTCCACAATATTAATACTGCCTACAGACATGTCCTGTGTGCCAGTAAGAAGGCAACCTTTTTCCTTGGCATACAGGATGTACTTAACGATTTCCTCTGTGATTCTCTCACCTGGAGCTAATATAGGTATTCCTGGAGGATAACACATAACAAATTCACCACAAATATGTCCAATACTTTGGCCAATGGGTAAAGACTTTTTATCACTGTAAAATGCTTTCTGCGGCGGTATTACCACATCAGGATTAATATATTCGTGATCAAACATACCTGATATATCATCTTTCCCATAAAGTCGTTTAATTTCTGATAAAGAAGCAATAAGACGTTCAATTTCCATTGCACGATCTCCAGCCGAAATAATAGCTAAGAAATTACTAATGTCCCCAAATTCTATTTGTATTCCATATTCGTCTCTTAATAAATCATATACCTCTATACCTGCTAGACCAATATTCCTAGTATGAACGGATAATTTGGTAGGATCAAAATCAAAAAAAGCTTCATAATCAATCAGCTCTCCTCCAAAAGCATAATAACCACCAATTTTATTGATCTCAGTTCTTGCGTATTCAGCAAATTCTACTGTTTTTTGAAACAATTCTCTACCACTTAGACTTAGATTCTTTCTTGCGGTATCTAGTGAAACCAATAATAAATAAGAACCACTGGTCGTTTGTGTCAAATTAATCACTTGTCTAACATGGGCAGTATTAATTCCCTCCCCACATAAAAGAAATGAACTTTGGGTTAAAGAGCCTCCAGTTTTATGCATACTAACTGCTGCCATATCCGCCCCTGCAGCCATAGCAGAAACAGGCATATTTTCTCCGAAGTAAAAATGAGTACCATGTGCTTCGTCCACTAACACTTTCATGTTATGTGAATGGGCAAAGTCAACAATTCCTCTAAGGTCAGAGCATATGCCATAATAAGTTGGGTTATTCACCAGAATTGCTTTTGCATCTGGATTTTCTAGAATAGCTTTTTTTACATCACACAAAGACATACCTAGGGGTATGCCTAAATCTTTGTTAACACCCGGATTTACATACACAGGAACTGCTCCGCATACAACTAAAGCATTGATAGCACTACGGTGTACATTTCTTGGCATAATGATTTTATCTCCTGCTTTACAAACAGACATAATCATCCCTTGTACAGATGCCGTTGTGCCATTCACCATAAAAAAAGCTTCTTTTGCCCCAAAGGCATCTGCCGCTATTTGTTCTGCTTCACGTATAACTGTAGTAGGATGACATAAGTTGTCCAAGGGTTTCATAGAATTAACATCCACTTTAAGGCAGTTTTCCCCTAAAAAGTCTGTTAATTCTTTGTTGCCTCTTCCACCCTTATGTCCTGGTACATCAAAGGGTACAACTCTATTTTGCTTATGTTTTTTAAGCGCCTCAAAAATAGGTGCTTTTTGTTGTAGTAATATATTCATCTCTATACCCCCACAACTAATATATATTCATGCCGCTAAATATCTCTATCATCTCTTTACGTAAGTTACTATTTATTTCAAGCCTTTGCTTTGGTGGTAACTCATACACATCAAGATTAAATAGGTAATTTTGCAGCTCGATTTCTTTAATGAGCATCTTGGTGTGAAAAATATTTGACTGATATACATTCACATCAATTGCATCATATCTGGTTAAAGTTACATCATCAATATAATCTTGTATCGAGGTTATATCGTGATCAATGTAATATTTTTTGCCCTCAACATCCCTTGTGAATCCCCTGACTCGATAATCAATTGTTATTATATCTGAGTCAAAACTTCCGATAAGGTAATCCAGCGCATTCAGTGGTGATATTTCACCACAGGTAGATACGTCAATATCTACACGAAAAGTGGAAATGGAGTTATCAGGATGATACTCCGGAAAAGTATGGACCGTAACGTGGCTCTTATCCAGATGAGCATGTACTGTGTCTCTAGGTTGGGAAGTATACTTCCCTTGATTACAAGATTCATCAATATGTTCCACCGCTAAATCACCTTCTGCAATTAAAATATTTACAGAAGCTCCTTGTGGTTCGTAATCTTGTTTTGAGATATTTAGTACATGTGCTCCAATCATTTGCGTTACATCGCATAAAATTTTAGTTAACCTTTCAGAATTATATTGTTCATCAATATAGGCAATATAATCCTTTTGTTCTCTCTCACTTTTTGCATAGCAAACATCATAGATGTTGAAGCTAAGTGTTTTTGTGAGGTTGTTAAAGCCATACAAAGTCAGCTTTTTTTCCAACCCTAACATCACAACCTTTCTATAATATAATCGGTTCCTATTGTAGCATGTTTGTATTTAAAATGCAATGAATAAAATTGGTTACGATTACTTAACGTAACAGTTCAGCCATATTATACTATTCGACACTAAATAGTTACTACTTAACATAAATCGTAGTTTCCATACGAACAGGAATAAGACCATCATCCGCTATAAAAGTAATATGATATCCCTCATCTCTTATATGATCTTTTGTTGGAGTCCATTCAAAAACACATGGCTTACCAGGCTCAAACACAGAAGTATGAAAGCTAGCTTGTTCTGGTAATCCCACAGCTTCCAATTTCATAGGACTAGGAATTCCGTGTACAGTATAATCCTTGGCCGCAAGGGATTCATTGTAGATTTTACCATCTGTCTCTAATAAAGAAGTTTCGTAGGCTGGTTGTCTTGCTATAACTTGAAAAGTAAGTGTTTCACCAGCTTTTACATATTTATCTCCTACCTCATAAAAGAAGGGACGAAATACAGTCTGGGGCAATGGTAAATCTATTGTTTTACAGGAATAAGTATAACCAGCCTCTGGAATAGCAACCGTTTCGTAACCATAATAATTATCTTTTGGCGTACCAGGTGCAGGTGCATCTACCACAACTGTTTTCATGGAAAGCTTTTGATCTATGGTAACATTATTTACAGAAGTCGTACTGTATTTATGATTTTTCACGTATTCAAATCCTGCAGGTCTTTTATACAATTGAATGACAATGACAACCTCTTCCGTATCATCTTTATGAGTCGAATGAATATTTGACACGGATCCTTTCTCAATATCATCTAGTACAATTGGATATCTTCCATCTTCAACCATATACTCTAGTTTTAGATTCTCCATATGCAGATTCTCTACATGCCTTGCATAAAGCCCATAAGCCGGTAAAATCCCCCAGTTGCTTGGCTCTGGATATACCTCTGGTAGTTCAGGTATATTAAAAGGTGCATCCACCCATTTATTTTTCATAGAATCCCATTGCACTCTTGGTAACAGACCTTCATTTTTCAGAAAAAAGGTATTAACAAGCCAAGGTAATGATTGTATACTTGGTTTTTTCTTGCCATTTAAGGTGAATTCCCAATTTGTATTCAACTGTCTTTGTTCAACAGCATGGGAAAGATCAAGTCCACCACGATAACTTACGCTGATGTTCTCCAAATAAACATTTTTAATTCTACTGCCTACTAATCCCATTATTTCAATTGGATAACGCGGATCAACATTTGTAGCTGTAATATTTCTAATAACAATATTGTATACTGTAGCTATACTCTTGCTTCCGCTGGCATTGGCATAATGACACAATTCTTCTTCCTCTATTACCTTGGTATAATCTATTACATAACTTTTCGTAGCTTCCTTATATTCTAACCCATAGTACTTACCATCCTCATAATGGTAATTAGCTGGATTTAGCCTGGTGGGCTCGTCCTGATTCACAATATGAAAGAAGGAATGTCCATCAACGGTTACCTTTGTATTCCTATCATTGGAGGGTAGATAGCGTTTTGCAGCGTAGGAAGTATATTTATCTTTGGCTGGCAATATAAAATTTTTATTATCTAATCTAATATTCGTATTATCATTAGAATATAAGCTATCTTCTGCACTATTACCTGTAACAGGGAATCTACCTCTGTCCCCAACTTTAATAAAGATAGGAGAACTGCTAACCTCCTCTAAAGTTGAATCCTCAAATATGATATTACTTAAATCCGAACCATCTACAGCCTCAAGTGCAAAGCCCCTAGAACGCTTAAATGTTACTCTTCTTACGGTGACACAGTCGTAGCCGCAAGTAGATTCTGTTCCTAGTTTTACTCTGGCGGTTGGACCACATCGATCTGTTGCAATTAATTTATCCTTTGTATAAGTTCCTGCATAAACTGACCCCATATCATAGCCACTAACTTTACAATCTTCAATTAATACATTTTTAAGAGGCATAAATATGCCACCGCCATAAGAGGCTTTCATAACGATTCCATCATCTGTTAAGGAGTTAAATGTGGAGTTTCTAATGGTCACATTCTGACAGCAATCCACATCAAAAGCATCCCTATTG
Organism: Anaerocolumna sp.; assembly: GCA_047972335.1. Classification (GTDB taxonomy): domain Bacteria; phylum Bacillota; class Clostridia; order Lachnospirales; family Lachnospiraceae; genus Anaerocolumna. Next base: position 41,723 of record JBKEAO010000083.1, read on the forward strand.
GTATCTACTAGGATATGATCCACATACATATTTTTAACACATATTGCAATGATAGCGAAATGTCCTCCCGCAACAATGGAAAAATCACACATGGAAACATTCTCACATCTCACCAATGCAATGGCCTTATTACCAAACCATTCCCCACGGTGTCCATTCTCTGCGCGTCTTACTGGTTCCTCTGGGTCTCCACCCATAAGGACATTATCTAACTCTCCTTCCTGGTTTAGTGCACTACCATCTATTAATCCCGGACCATAAATCATAACATCTTCTAAATCTGCACCATAAATCAAACTATTAGCAAAGTAAGTATGTCCATGATCTTGTAAGCCTACATATAGGTTCACCTCTGGTTCCCCATAGTTACCGCCTTCTCCAACCTGCAGTTCATAGGAGTTCTTAATATCTGTTTTTGCAGCACGTAAAATGCTCCCTTTGCTAAGAAACAGATTCACTTTACTCTTTAAATAAATGGTATAGACTTTATATTCGCCAGATGGAATGACTACCGTCCCACCTTGTTCTGCCGCTTTTGTAATTGCACGATTGATCGCATCTGTATTTTCAACTGGTGTTTTATCCACCCCAGCACCAAAATCCTCTATATGGAACTTATTTTGTTCTTTCATAAGTAATGCTTTATTATGAGCACAACCTGTGGCTTCTTTTACTTGAAACATTTTGACCTCCTAAAATAACAATTAATTTAAGAATACGTCATAATCACTACAAAATCAACGCAAATACAATATAAAACTAATTAAAAGTTACTTTTCTACATAACTTATTTTGTGCGATGATTGAGTATATTACATAATAAAAGCATCAACTTAAGACAATAGGAAGCCATAAGTTAATGCTTTTATTTAGAGTAACCAACACTTAGAAAGATATGACGCTATATTTCTATCAGTCCAGGTTCAAGTTTTGAATCAATAATTTGACTATCTTTGAATATATTTATCAAATACCATTTACATTTCCTTCTTACGGATTAAATCATAGATTTCAAGTTCTACCCCAAAATCCACATAAATCTTCTGTTTTGGATGCGGGCAACTCTCCATATCCTTGCCATTTTCATCTGTAATTTGTTTTACAGTGACAATCAAATTCTCCCCATTGGGTTTCATAATTTCAACTTCTTCACCAACGCTGAATTTATTTCTCTGTTCTAACTGATAGAATCCCATTTCATTCATGCCTTGTACAATTCCAAGATAAGTATACTCTTTGATGTAAGTATTATTATCATAAATCTGTGCATCTTCATTTGGTTTTCCAAAATAAAATCCTGTTGTAAACTGTCTGTAGGTACACTTAGAGATTTCTTCTCTATAGTACGGAATATTCTGTTTATATCTAAGAGGTGATTCAAAGAAATCATCAATTGCTTTTCTATATGTCCTAGTTACAGAAGCCACATACAAAGCAGTTTTCATTCTGCCTTCTATTTTTAAGCTATTAATACCTGCATCTACTAATTCAGGGATATATTCAATCATACATAAATCTTTAGAGTTAAAGATATATGTACCTCTCTCATTTTCTTCAATTGGCATGTACTCCCCTGGTCTTGTTTCTTCTGCCAAGTGATATTTCCATCTGCAAGGGTGGGTACAAGCACCTTTATTGGCATCCCTTCCAGTCATAAAATTACTAAGTAAGCACCTTCCAGAATGGGCCATACACATAGCACCATGTACGAAAGATTCAATTTCTAAATCATCTGGAATATTTTCTCTAATTCCCTTGATTTCACTTAAAGATAACTCTCTCGCAGATACCACTCTTTTCGCTCCCATTCTATGCCAGAAACGATAAGTTGCATAATTCACATTATTCGCTTGTGTGCTAATATGAAGTTCCATCTCTGGTAAAACTTCCTGCGCTATTTCAAATACCCCTGGATCTGCAATAATAAGTGCATCTGGCTTAATATCTTTTAATTCCTCAAAATACTTTCTTACACCAGCCAAATCGTCATTATGAGCAGTGATATTAGCAGTAACATAGACTTTTTTCCCATAAGAATGAGCAAAGGCAATTCCTTCCTTCATATCATCCGCAGAGAAATTCTTAGCCTTCGCTCTAAGACCATACATCTCACCACCAATATAAATTGCATCAGCACCATATATAACTGCTGTCTTTAGCACCTCCAAATTACTAGCGGGTATCAATAATTCCGGTTTCTTCACATTAATAAACTGTTTAAAATCTATATCATTAGAAAATTCATTCATCTTCATGTACCTTTCATATTCTATATTAAACCATTAACGGTGACAAAAACTAATACACCTATTGTATCAGCTCGCCTAATTATATAATTCTTAATCGGATTATGTCAATATATTTATCAACATCAATATTTACAATCGTAACTATTCAGCCATATCAGAATATGCGTCACAAAAAAGTCTCTATTTCGTGAACTAAAGAATTAAGAGATATCTATATTTATTTGGCGGCCTTACCTTCCTGCGCTATGTTCTTTGTAGAGCCTCATAGAACCTTCATCACAATATTCTGCCCTTCTACTGAGTCTCTAGCCGAACATAAACAAGCTTGTCAGACGGTCTCGTCAAGCTAAATATAGATACCTCTTAATTCTTTTATACTTTATCTAGGACTTTTTTGTGAATTACGTATTTTGAGGCTGAATAGTTACTTACAATCACTGAATCATCAAGACCAGAGCACATAACACGCTCTGGTCTTGTGAGTGTATCAAAATAAGTAACTACCTTTGCAAAAAGCTGTGTAATAAATTTAGACCATTATATCTTTTATTGTTAAGAAACCGGTTATAAGTAACCTAAGTCAAAGCTTTGTACTTACAGTAATTCCATCACCAATTGGTATAACCGCAGTTTCTAACCCTTCTGTATGTGTAAGAGTATATAAATATTCTCTCATTCTGGTATGAATTGTACGGTCTCTTCTTGTAACACCAAATCTTGATTGGGCAACTGCTCCATCCTGTAATACATTATCCGTTACAAGCAAACTTCCCTTTGGCATCATTTTAAGTATGTGAGGCAAGAAATTCATATATTGGCCTTTGGCAGCATCCATAAAAATAAATGAGTATGCTTCTCCCTGATCCGCCAAATCCTTGAGAATTTCCAAGGCATCTCCTTCTAAAATCTGAATTTTTGATCCATTTGGTGCCTTCCTAATATTTTCTCTGGCTTTTGCTAAACGCATTTCAACTTTTTCTATGGTTGTAATCCTACAGTCAGTAGGCATGGACTCGCTCATGAGTAGCGCTGAAAATCCAACTGCCGTTCCTACTTCTAAGATTTTAGAGGGTTGATTGGTACATACCAAAAATTTAAGTAAGGACTGGGTTTCTTTTTTAATTATTGGTACACCCTCTTTTAATGCTTCTTTTTCTAGATGTGCTAAATAATCGGGTAATTCCTTGGTCAGTGAATTAATATATGCAGTTATTCTTTCGTTAACAATCATAATTTCATCTAAATCATATATACATATGATTTACCTTTCTTCTTACAGGGTTATCCTGTTAATTGATAAAGGGCGAACCAGTTATTCACTAGTTCGCCTTACTATATCCTTTAATCATCTGTTATGTCAAATATATCTATTCCTCAGCCTCTTCACTATCTGATGGAACAGTTATTATTTCAAATATTTCATCATATGTCATGGAGGTATTTAATGAATAGGTACCTGGCATAATAGAGTGGCTTTGTAACTTAGCCTTTACATAGAAAGAATACTTATTCTTTATTAATTTATTATCCTCTAGCTTCTGTGCTACATTCAGGGTAGCTTCACCCTTCTTAATCTGAATCTTCACATCATTTCCAGGAGAAGGTGCTGCTGTTACCTGACCGAAGATCTGATAAGTAAAATCATAGGTGATTCCACTTGCCTTCATAACCAGAACAACTACAACAACATAAAATAATATATTCAACAATATTTTTATTATTCCTAACGTAACTCTTAAAACTAATTGCGCAGAGGTAGGCTTAGTCATACTAGCTGGCTCCTTTGGTCATTAATTTACTTCCATAATAATTGGAAGTATCATAGGGTTTCTTTTTGTTTTTTTCCAAACGTAATCGCTTAGGGAATCCTTGATTTCATTCTTCATTTTGCCCCAGTCTGTTGTATTACGACTTAAGCATTTTTCCAAAGCATCATTTACAACCACTTTGGCTTCATCCATTAAGTTTTCAGACTCTCTAACATAAACAAATCCCCTTGATACAATATCTGGACCAGAAAGTATCTGGTTTGTATATTTTTCTAATGTAACTACAACGATTAGCAATCCATTTTCTGATAAATGCTGTCTGTCTCGTAGTACGATATTACCTACATCTCCTACTCCAAGTCCATCTACAAACACACCTTGCGCAGGAACCTTACCTACAACACCAGCACGTTCATCAGATAATTCTAATACATCTCCAGAAGATATTACAAATACATTTTCTTTTGGGACACCCATAGTTTGTGCCACTTCAGAATGTTTCATCAAGTGTCTGAATTCACCATGTACCGGTACAGCATACTTAGGTTTTGTTAAAGCATAAATCAACTTAATTTCTTCCTGGCAGGCATGACCAGATACGTGGGTATCCTGAAAAATAACTTTAGCACCTTTCATGGATAAATCGTTGATAACCTTTGATACAGGTTTTTCATTACCAGGTATTGGTGTGGAACTAAATATTACAACATCCCCTGGCTTAATAGATATTTTCTTGTGAATGGATGCTGCCATTCTTGGCAATGCCGCCATTGCTTCGCCCTGACTTCCAGTAGTAATTAAGACAATCTTTTCATCAGGATAATTTTTCATTTGTTCTATATCAATTAATATATTATTTGGCAAAGTGATATATCCAAGCTCTGATGCTGTAGATATAATATTAACCATACTTCTTCCTTCAATTACTACTTTTCTTCCGTACTTGTCAGCAGAATTTATGATCTGTTGTACACGGTCAACATTAGAAGCAAATGTTGCTACAATAATACGGTTTCGTGAATTATCTGCAAAAATATTATCAAAGGTTTTTCCAACAGTTCTCTCAGACATAGTGTATCCAGGACGCTCTACATTGGTACTATCGCAAAGTAGTGCAAGAACACCTTTCTTACCAAGTTCTCCAAATCTTTGTAAATCGATTACACTACCAAATACAGGAGTATAATCCACTTTAAAGTCACCAGTATGAACAATGATACCAGCTGGTGAAAATATAGCCAAAGAAGCAGCATCCGCAATACTATGATTTGTTCTAATGAATTCTATGCGGAAACATCCAAGGTTAATGGATTGACCATATTTAATTACTTTTCGTTTTGTATTTTTTAATAAATTATGTTCTTTCAATTTGTTTTCAATAATTCCAATTGTCAATTTCGTAGCGTAAATAGGAACGTTAATATCCCTTAATATATATGGTAAGGATCCAATATGATCTTCATGACCATGGGTAATTACAAATCCTTTTACTTTGCTAATATTCTCTTTTAAATAAGTTACATCTGGTATAACCAAATCAATACCTAACATTTCATCTTCAGGAAATGATAAACCGCAGTCTACAACAATAATGCTGTCTTCATACTCAAATGCAGTAATGTTCATTCCTATTTGTTCTAATCCTCCTAAGGGTATAATTTTAATCCCCTTATTATTTGTTATATTTTCTTTCAAACAATGCACCTCCATGGTTAATTTATGTAATAATAATCCATTATATTTTAAAGTGCACCATCTATTTAATTCAATTAAATCTAATTTAGAATTTCTATCATCGTATTATTTTATTTTCTCTTCTTTACAGTCTTTACAGTAGCCTAGTAATTTGACCTCATGATCAATAACTTCAAATCCCATAGTTTCTTGTATTCGATGTTCTAAAGCATCTAATAAATCACCTTGAAATGTCAGTACATTCCCACAATTCAGGCATACCAAATGATGATGGTGGTGAATTGTGCCGTCGTCGCTTTGTCTACCAATTTCATACCTAACAAAGCCATCACCTAAGTTCAGCTTATCTATGAGATTTAACTCCGCTAATAATTGAATGGTTCTATATACTGTAGCAAGTCCGATGTCTGGATTTCTTTCTTTCACCAATTCATATATTTCTTCCGCAGTCAAATGCTCATCAGGTCTGTCCTCCAACGCTTCCAGTATATCGATTCGCTGCATGGTCACCTTAAGCCCTTTTTCTTTTAATAATGTTTTGAACCGATCCTGTTTTTCAAGCATGATATATCACCTTCCCGATTTTGCATTTAATAATAAAATTCCAAAATGTTACGAATTAAATAATCAGCACTTTTTATATCTGTTTCATATTACTATTTTATATTTTGTTTCATATTACTATTTTATATTTTGTTTCATATCACTGTTTTATATTACAGTTTCATATCACTTTAATAATACTGATTTCTATTACTGTTTTATATCATAATCTAGATTGTAAAATTGAATTCACACCCTAGATTTATAATTCAATATCTGTATCTTCTAATAATTCTTCGAATATTTTTCCAACTAAGTTAAGTTCATCTTCTTCTTCTACAAAAGTGTACAATGCGGATTCCTCATCTTCGCCAGACATATCCTTTAATATATATGCAGTACTTTCTTCTTCATTATCTTCATCTGATTCAGTTACAAGTAAATACGTCATTCCATTTAACTTAGTATGTTCTATTACATGAAATTCGATTTCTTCATTGTCTTCTGAAATAAATGTAACTTTATTTTTATTATCTTCCATTCTAATTCTCCTTGAGTTAATTACCTAATTAAATTAACCCTTTACTTTCGTGACTTAATAAGTCTAAATGTCCCTGTAAAATCAAAACTGCGGCCAGTTTATCTACAACAGCTTTTCTGTTCTGCGGCTTCACTTCTCCAAGCTTAAGCATCTGTGTTGCTGCTATGGTTGTCAACCTTTCATCCCAGAGCACTACTTCAAGACCCGTTCTTTTTCTTAACATTTCAGCAAACTCTTCACTTAACTTAGCCCTGGTTCCAATTGTATTATCCATGTTTTTGGGGTAGCCTACAACTATCTTTCCGACCCCATATTCTTCAATTAATTGTTCAATCCTTGCTAGAGTTTGTCGCAATTTATTTTCTTGCTTTCTTTTAATCGTTTCGATACCTTGTGCTGTGATTAGCAATTCGTCACTAATAGCAACACCCACTGTGACCGAACCGTAATCAAGTCCCATAATCCTCATGTTTCCTCCAATTGTATAAATACATCAAAATTACTTAATCGTTTCTCCTAAAATTTAGATTATGGTTTATATAGTCTTTTAAAAGGACTTCTAATATTTCATCTCTTTCCACTTTCATAATAAGGCTTCTTGCACTTTTATGATTTGTAATATAAGTGGGATCTCCAGACATCACATATCCTACGATTTGATTTACAGGATTATATCCTTTTTCTGTCATTGCAGTAAAAACAGTAGAAATTATATCCTTTACAGATATCTCATTCTCCTTTTGTACTTTGAAATATTGAGTATTGTTATTTTCCTGCATTACCTCACGTCCTTCTCTTTATAATACCGATTCCAATAATTTAGTCATCAATCTATTACGCACAATGTATTTATATATATATTAATATAAAACTTTATAAATATCAATCCATTATTTCGCAAAACATGATTTCTTTATTGATTTGTTGCTTAACCAACACTGAACATATGGAATTAGTCAGGTCTTTCTCTTCTATAACGGCCAGTTTTTGATATTTCTCATTATGACCAACCTGATAATTAACACCATCTATACAAACAGTCTCCTCAAATAATACTTTTTCTATATTACCAACAAAGGAATCTTGGTATTTTTTCGTTAGTTCCTCACCTAATGCAATCAAAACATTACTTCTAAAAGCTTTTTCTTCTTCTTTCACCTGGTTGTCCATGGCGGCAGCTTTGGTACCCTGACGTTTTGAATATTTAAAAATATGCATCTGCGCAAAAGATACTTTCTTTAAGAATTCTTCTGTTGTTCTAAACTCCTCTTCATTTTCTCCAGGAAAACCAACGATCACATCTGTTGTGATTGCTGGATTATCAAAATACTTTCTTAAAAGCACACATTTTTCATAATATTCTGTACTGTTATATCGCCTATTCATTCTCTTTAGGGTTTCATCACAACCACTTTGTAAGGAAAGATGAAAATGAGGACAAAACTTGTCCATAGCAGATAGAGTCTTTGCAAAATTTTCAGTTATTATCCTAGGTTCTAGGGATCCTAGTCTAACTCTTTCAAGACCTTCAATCTTATTTAAATCAATAATAAGATTTAGTAACGGGTGATCTAATTGGCTTAATTCTAATTCTTCCGTTCTGTTTTGTACTGTATCTGTTTGTTCTGTTCCTATTTGTTCTGTTCTTGACTGGCTTAATTCTAATTCTTCCGTTCTATGTTGGACTAATCTAGATTTTTCTAGTCCATAAGAGGATAGATGAATTCCCGTTAGAACAATTTCCTTATATCCTTTTTCTACCAATCTTTTAACTTCAGCAATAACTGAGACTTTGGCACGACTTCTTATTCTTCCCCTTGCATAAGGAATAATACAATATGAACAAAATTGATTGCATCCATCCTGAATTTTTATATATGCTCTGGTTTTCTCAGAAACCGCATCTATGTTAAGTTCCTCGTATTCAAGTTCTTCACTAAAGTCTGATATGTTAAATTCATCTTGTGATTCTTTTGAAGTATTGCCATATAAATGCTCTTTTAAAATGGATATGATATCCTTCTTTTTATTATTACCAATCACTACATCCACTGCTGCATCCTGTTCTAGTGCCTCTTTTGAAGCTTGTACATAGCATCCAACTGCCACAACCAAAGCAGATTCATTCATTTTTTTTGCTTTATGAAGCATCTGCCTTGACTTTCTATCTGCAATATTTGTTACAGTACATGTATTAATAACGTAAATATCTGCTCTTTCTGAAAAATCAACTACTGCAAGGCCTTCTTCTTCAAATAGTTTTTGCATTGCTTCTGTTTCATAGGAGTTCACCTTACAACCGAGCGTTAAAAATGCCACTTTTTTACTTTCCCACTGTTTGTTAAATCTATTATCCATGGAAATCCCTTCTATTAAAAATGAGAAAGTTTCTCATTATTTTCAATTTTATTTTACTTCATAATCTAATTTAATATTTGTAACATCTGTATAATTCTCAGTAGTACTTTCCTTGTAAAGTCTGTTTTAATTAAGCAAAACAGAAAATAAATTGATATTTTCGTGAAATGTGTCTTATGAACTTCATATTTTTATTAACTTTGTATATTGACTTTTAAAATGCTAAAATGTAGTATATACTTGTAATAAAGATAGTAAATACTATCATATAAAATTTGGCAAAAGGAGGAGTAGTAATGAAAACAGTTAAAATCTCTCTCAACTCAATTGATAAGGTTAAATCCTTTGTAAATGAAGTAACTAAGTTTGATACTGATTTTGATTTAGTATCTGGAAGATATGTAATCGACGCTAAGTCTATTATGGGCATCTTCAGTTTAGATTTATCAAAACCAATTGATTTAAATATTCATAACGAGGAAAGCGTTGCTAAAATTATTGATGTTTTAAAACCTTACATCGTTGAATAATCGGTTTGCAGTTACTTAATGGGGATACTTTAGTATCCTCTTTTTTTGTTTTGTCTCTATAGCTACTCTATATTTTATCTCTATATTTTGTCTCTATATTTTATCTCTATATTTTGTCTCTACATTTTATCTCTATATTTTCCCTCTATATTTTTTCTCTTTAGAATAATCAAACTTTATGTTATCAACTCACCACGCAAGCTATATTTAATACTCACGTGGCAGCCGACAACTCTCTCTCCTTAAGGAATCTCAAATTATAACCAAGACCTTAATCTATCTAAAATTAAGTTAACTAACGAATATAACTTCTTTCGTATTCATAGCTTCCGTCACCATATCTTCAATTTTTTCTTCCAGAGCTCTCTCTGAATATCTAATCACCTTAAGACTTGGTTTGGTAACTGGATGCTTAGCTACAAAAATAGTGCAACAATCCTCATATGGTAATATAGAGGTTTCATAAGTATTTATTTTTTCTGCAATATCAACAATATCTTGTTTATCAAAAGCTATTAAAGGTCTATAAACTGGCATTGTACACACTTCATTGGTGGCAGAAAGACTATGAAGTGTTTGACTTGCTACTTGTCCTATACTCTCACCGGTAATCAAGCCAAGGCAGCCACTATCTTGTGCAATCTTTTCTGCTATTTTCATCATATATCTTCTCATAATAATTGTTAACTCTTCATGAGGGCATTTTTCATAAATATATAATTGTATCTCCGTAAAGTTTATTACATGTAGCTTGATAGGCCCAGTATATTTTGAAATCAATCTGGCTAGATCAACAACCTTTTCTTTTGCTCTTTCACTTGTATATGGTGGTGCGTGGAAATACACCGCATCAATCGTAACACCTCTCTTTGAGATCATATAGCCAGCAACTGGACTATCGATACCACCTGATAATAATAACATGGCTTTTCCATTGGTTCCTACTGGCATACCACCTGGTCCTGGTATAATTTCTGAATATACATAAGAACGATTTCTAACCTCCACCATAATTCTTACAGAAGGATTATGCACATCTACTTTCATTTCAGGGAAGCGGCGCAGTAAATAAGCCCCCATTTCAATACAAATTTCAGGTGAAGTCATGGGATATTTTTTATCACTTCTCTTAGCATCCATCTTAAAAGTAAAATGTCTGTCAGGGTATCTTTCCTCAACATAATCACCAACCGCTTTTGTTAATGGTTCCCACTCAATGGTATCAACAATCAAAACTGGACATATCTGCACAATACCAAAAACACGCTTAAGGGCTTCTACGGTGTCCTCATAATCATAACCATCTGGACACTCAATATAAATTCTACCTTGTTCTTTTGTAACAAGATAATCTCCCAAATCTTTAAGAGCATTCTTTATCTGATCTCTTAGAGCATTTTCAAAGATATATCTGTTTTTTCCTTTAATACCAATTTCAGCATACTTTATTAAAAAAGCTTTATACATAACTTCTCCCTTTTATCTATCCTTTTATTTTAGGCAACGATTGTAATTTATATAAAAGACTAATGTCTGCTATATTTTCTAAGTATGGGAACTAATTCTTCTAACGTTTCTAAAGTATAAGATATATCTTCCCTGGTAGTATATACAGAAAAACTAAACCTTAACGTGGAGTCCAATAATTTTTTATCCAAACCAATGGCTTGTAAGGTTGTGCTAAGTTCTGGATGATTTGTAGCACAGGCAGAACCTGAAGATACATAGATTCCTTTATCTTCCAAAGCGTGAAGGAGCACTTCACTGCGTATTCCTTCAAAGCTAGCACTTACTATATGAGGAGCGCTCTCTCTAATTGCATCACCAGCACAATTAATATATACACCTTCCATTCTCTTTAACCCATCTATTAACTGCTGTTTCAAATCATAAAGTTTAGTTACCATCTTTTCATGATCTTTATAAATATCACTGACTGCTTGTCCTATACCAGCAACACCTGGTACATTTTCAGTTCCAGAACGCATACCTTTTTGCTGCCCACCGCCAAATAATATAGGCTTTACTTTCACTTTATCCTTGACATACAAAACACCGCTTCCCTTAGGTCCATGTATTTTATGCCCGCTTATGGATAATAAATCAATACCTTCTCTTGAAGGATAAATAATATATTTTCCAAATGCCTGTATAGCATCTACATGTACTAAAGTAACCGGATTTTTCTGTTTTATCTTCTTTGATATTTCCTTAATGTTTTGTACAGAACCTGTTTCGTTATTCACATACATCAAAGAAACTAATATAGTATCCTCACACACAGCTTCTAAGAGTTCTTCTTCGTGAATTCTACCCAAGGAATCTACAGAAATATACGAGATACGAAACCCATTCTCTTCTAAAAAAATAAGTGGATTGTGTACAGAGGGATGCTCAATTTTAGTAGTAATAATATGATTCCCACTTCTTCTATTTCCATAAGCAGCACCAATAAGTGCCATATTGTTAGATTCTGTACCACCAGAAGTAAAGTATATTTCTTTGACATCAGCTTTTAGAGCCTTGGCAAGTATATCTTTTGCTCCCTTTATGTACTTTTCTGCATCCAATCCTTTTTTGTGCATGGAAGAAGGATTACCATAATCTACTTCCAGGGTTTTTACTATAATCTCCTTCACGGAATCAAAGGCCCGTGTAGTAGCGGCATTATCCAAATATACTTCCATTTTCACTCAATCCTTTTTTTTTCTTAACCTTTTTTCTTAAATATATCAATCCTGTTCCATCTGGAGCATAACCATAGATAATATGGTAAGTCCTGCCGTTTCTGTTCTAAGTATCCTCTTACCAAGTGTTATGGTTGTATATCCTTCCTTTAGGGCTTGGTCAATTTCTGATGCCTCAAATCCACCCTCTGGACCTATAAATATACCTACAGTAGATTCATTATTTAGTTCGGATATCATTTGTCTTGTTCTACTAATACCATCAGCATTTTCATAAGGTACCAACTTACAGTTTAAGTCTTTCCCGTAGGACAATGCCTCTGCTAAGCTCATTGTCTTAGTCACACTTGGAATGATACCTCTTCCAGATTGCTTTGCCGCACTTGCAGCAATAGCCTGCCAACGTTCTAACTTTTTTTGTTCTTTCTTCTGATCTTCTAGTTTAACGATTGTTCGCTTCATCATTACAGGAATTATTTCATATACTCCAAGCTCAACAGCTTTTTGTATAATAAGTTCCATCTTATCCTTTTTAGGCACACCTTGAAATAGATATATTTTACCCTGTAGTTCAGTAGATGTGGGTTTTATATCTTCAGTAGATAATATGATCTCTTCTTTGGTTTGTGCCTCTATCACTGCGTAATAATCCATTCCTTGACCATTACAGACAATCACTTTTTCTCCTATTTCCATACGAAGTACATTCTTAATATGATTCACATCGGTTCCAGTAATTGTTATCCTATTATTATCAATCTGCTTTTCTTCCACATAAAAACGGTACATATCCAACCTGTGCCTTTCTTAGTTAGACTGATTTTTTAGCCACTATAGAAACCCAGTCTCCCATTTCTTTCACTTCTATCAGTTCAAAACCATTGTCTGTAATCGCTTTCTTAACAAGTTCTTTCTTGGTATTTATAATACCCGAACTGATAAATAGACCACCTGGTTTTATATGTCTTCCTATTTCAGCGGACAAAGGTATAATCACATCTGCTAATATATTTGCAACTGCAATATCATAACACTCAAATCCAACCTTAGCTTGAATCTCTTGGTTTGTTATGATATCACCGCTAAGAAATTCTATTTCTTTGTTAACCTGATTGACCTCGGCATTTTCACCTGCCGATAGAACTGCATTAGGATCTATATCTGTTGCAAGCACTTTACCCGCTTTTAGTTTTTTGGCTATAATAGATAGAATTCCACTGCCACAGCCTACATCTAGTACGTCCATGCCTGGTTCAATATATTTTTTAATCCCTAAGATACATAATTTGGTTGTTTCGTGTGATCCCGTTCCAAAGGAAGTACCAGGATCAATTTCAATAACCAAATCATCTTCTTTTTTCTCCTCTAAAACTTCCCAAGTAGGTTTTATAACGATGGTTTCATCTACTCGAAAAGGTTTAAAATATGCTTTCCAGTTATTAATCCAGTCAACATCTTCCGTTTCTGAAACTTCTATTGTACCTTCTCCCACATCAACAAACACAGAAAGTTCTTCTAATTCACTTTGAATCCTACGAATCATCTCATCCGTGTTATCTTCTTCACCTAAATAAAAGGTAACAAGGGCTGTTTTATCATTTGTATCTAGTTCTGGTAGAATATCAATAAACATTGCCTTTTTTTCTTCTTCTGTAATCGGGATGTTATCTATGACTTCTATACCCTCAATACCTAATTCACTTAACATGTTACTTACAAGCTCTACAGCCTCTGCAAGTGTTTTAAGTGTAAGTTTTACCCATTTCATAAATGGCTCCTGACTATACCTTAGTATTCTACTTTTTCTTATTATTCTTTTTCATATTAGCTTTTACTTATACCGTTTTTTTACAATTCTTTTTTGCTTCATGCTTTTTTTATTACATGCTTTTTTTATTACATGCTTTTCTTATCAGTTTTTTATTTTACGATTTATTATTACTTTTTTACTTATTTACCAAAAAATTTCTTCTTACCTTTATCTTTATCCTTATCTTTATCCATATCAACACTTTCGGCTTCTACAGTGCCGTTCATAGCATTTTCAAACTTTTGAAGTATCTCTTTTTGTTCAGAAGATAATTTGGTAGGTACTTGAATCACCAAAGTCACATAATGGTCACCGCGAACCTGTTTGTTACGTAGTGTTGGAATTCCTTTTCCTTTGAGTCTAACCTTAGTATCTGTTTGAGTACCAGGTTTCACATTATATAATACATCTCCATCTACTGTACTAATTCTGACATCACCGCCAAGTGCTGCTTGCACAAAAGAAACAGGTGCTGTTGAATACACATCATAATCTTGACGTTGGAAAATAGGATGACGACTTACAGTTACTTCTACCAGTAAATCTCCTCTTTCTCCACCATTTGTACCTGGTTCACCCTTCTCACGGATACGAATACTCTGTCCATTGTCAATACCAGCAGGAATGGATACTTGTATTTTCTTTCTCTTACTTACATAACCACTTCCGTAGCAATCACTACATTTATCCTTAATTACTTTACCAGTTCCATTACAATCTGGGCAAGCTTGCACATTTCTTACCATACCAAAAAGAGATTGCTGCGTATATACAACCTGACCTTTACCACCGCACTTTTTACATGTTTCTGAACTAGTACCAGGCTTAGCACCACTACCATGACAAGTTCCACACTCTTCCTTTAAGTTAAGTTCTAATTCTTTCTCAACTCCAGTAACAGACTCATGGAAAGTTATTCTAATTCCAGTGCGAACATTAGGTCCTTTCATAGGTCCATTACTCGCTCTTCTTCCACTTCTTCCACCACCGAATAAATCTCCGAAGATGTCTCCAAAAATATCTCCCATATCCATGTTGTTAAAGTCAAAGCCACCGCCACCCGCTCCGCCATCAAATGCTGAATGTCCGAACTGATCATATTGTCTTCTTTTATCACCATCACTTAATACAGCATATGCTTCTGAAGCTTCTTTAAATTTGGCTTCTGCTTCTGCATTGCCCGGATTAGCATCCGGATGATATTTTTTTGCTAATTGTCTGTACGCTTTTTTTATGTCATCGTCTGTAGCACTCTTAGAAAGCCCTAAGACTTCGTAGTAATCACGTTTGTCTGCCATATTTAATCCATCCTCCTAAATTTGTAACCATCAGTAAACTAAGGTTAAACGTAACAATATTCATAATATATGCCAGCATACATTATGAAATATTGCTAAGAATACAAATACCTTATACCTTCGTGTACTGTATGAATACTGTATTGCTTTTAAATACTTAAATTAAATTGTTTATATTAACAAATAGGCAGTCATTAAGACCGCCTATTGTGATTTATATCTGTTACCTTCCGATATGACAAGTCAAATCATATTGTAATGAATTATTGAGAAATCGTCAAGTTAAAACTTTTTTTGACCAATCAGAAATGTCATTATTTGCAACATTTTTTCTTAATTTTTTCTCTATTCGTTTTAAACTTCTCTGTAATCTCCGTCTACAACATCATCTGCAGGACCATTTCCAGCTGCTGACATATCAGGTGCAGGACCACCCTGGCTTTGTTCGTATAGTTTAGCAAATAAAGCCTGTGCACTTTCCATTAATTTTTCTCTAGCAGCCTTAATATCTTCCACTTCTCCTTCAGACATAACTTCTGGATTGGATTTTTCAACAAGACCTTTTAAGTGAGCTAAATCAGCCTCTACTTTTGCTTTTTCATCAGGACTTACTTTATCCCCTGCTTCTGTTAATGCTTTTTCTGTCTGGAATACCATAGAATCTGCATCATTTCTTACTTCAACAGCTTCTTTACGTTTCTTATCCTGTGCTTCGTATTCAGCTGCTTCTTTTACTGCTTTATCAATATCAGAATCGGAAAGGTTTGATCCACCTGTAATTGTAATGTGTTGTTCTCTTCCTGTTCCTAAATCTTTAGCAGATACATTTAAGATACCATTTGCATCAATATCAAATGTAACTTCAATTTGAGGAACACCTCTTCTTGCTGGTGGAATCCCATCAAGTCTGAATTGTCCAAGACTCTTGTTGTCTTTGGCAAACTGTCTTTCACCCTGTACTACATTGATATCAACTGCACTTTGATTATCAGCTGCTGTTGAGAAGATTTGGCTCTTCTTCGTAGGAATTGTAGTATTTCTTTCAATTAATCTTGTAGCCACACCACCCATAGTTTCAATACTTAAGGATAATGGTGTAACGTCAAGTAAAAGAATGTCTCCTGCACCTGCATCACCAGCTAATTTACCACCCTGGATAGAAGCTCCGATTGCTACACATTCATCAGGATTTAATGTCTTAGATGGTTCATGACCAGTTAATTGTTTTACTTTATCCTGTACAGCAGGAATACGTGTAGAACCACCAACCAATAATACTTTCTTTAATTCAGAAGCAGTTATACCTGCATCTCTTAATGCATTTTGAACAGGTGTAGCAGTTCTTTCCACTAAATCATGAGTTAATTCATCGAATTTAGCTCTTGTTAAGTTTAAATCAAAATGCTTAGGTCCTTCTGCTGTTGCAGTGATGAAAGGTAAGTTAATATTTGTAGTAGTAGCTGAAGATAATTCTTTTTTCGCTTTTTCTGCAGCTTCTCTTAATCTTTGTAGCGCCATTTTATCTAAAGATAAATCAACACCTTCTGCTTTTTTGAATTCTTCGATCATGTATCTTGTTACTTTTTCATCGAAGTCATCACCACCAAGTCTGTTATCTCCTGATGTTGCTAAAACTTCAATAACACCATCACCAATTTCAATAATGGATACATCAAATGTACCACCACCTAAATCGTAAACCATAATTTTTTGTTCATGTTCATTATCAAGACCATAAGCTAAAGCTGCTGCTGTTGGCTCGTTAATAATTCTTTTTACATCAAGACCAGCAATTTTACCAGCATCTTTTGTTGCCTGTCTTTGTGCGTCGTTAAAGTAAGCTGGAACTGTAATAACCGCTTCTGTAACTTTTTCACCTAAGTAGCTTTCTGCATCTGCTTTTAATTTTTGAAGTGTCATTGCAGAAATTTCTTGTGGTGTATACTTCTTATCATCAATAGATACTTTGTATTCTGTTCCCATATGTCTCTTAATTGAAGAGATAGTTTTATCAGAGTTAGTTACTGCCTGACGTTTTGCAGACTCACCAACTAATCTTTCTCCTGTTTTTGTAAAAGCTACTACAGATGGAGTTGTTCTAGCTCCTTCTGTATTGGCAATAACTACTGGCTTTCCGCCTTCCATTACGGCAACACATGAATTTGTGGTTCCTAAATCGATTCCTATGATTTTACCCATAATATATTTCCTCCTATATGAAATGTCAAATTAGATTTACAATGTTTCATTTATTATTAAAAGCGACGTTATATTCGCTTAAAATGATTGATATTCTCAAATTAATTAGTTTACAACTCTAACCATGCTGTGACGAATCACTGTGTCTCGGTACATATAACCTTTTTGGAATTCTTCTGCTACAAGATTATCTCCCATTTCTGCATCTTCTGCATGCATTACTGCGTTATGAAAATTAGGATCAAATTCTTTACCAACGGCTTCAATAGGCTTTAAACCAACATCAGTAAGTGAAGTCACCATTTGTTTGTAGATTTTTTCAAAACCTTGCACAAATGCATTCTCTTTTTCTTCATCTGAAATGGCACCAAGTCCTCTTTCAAAGTTATCAATAACAGGAAGAACTTTTTCTAATATATCTCTTGCACCAATCTCAAACATCTGTGATTTCTCTTTGTCAGAACGTTTACGGAAGTTATCAAACTCAGCCATATTACGAATTAATCGATCATTTAATTCTTCAATTTTTAAATCTTTTTTATCCTTTTTCTCTTTTTTATCCTTTTTGAAAAAAGACTTACCAGATTTGCCATCTTCTACTTCTTCTGTTTCCTCTTCTGTACTACATTCGCAGGATTCTTTCACAGTTTCATCTGCTGTTTCATTGCCAGTTATATCGGTATTATCTGCGTTAGCATCTACCTCATTCTCAACTGCCTCTATATTTTCATCCATTGAATTCATCTTATCTTCCACTTTTTTAAACCACCTTTCATTGTCGTTAGGACCCTTTATCTTTGACCTTTAGATAATGTCCATGATTTAATACACTATGTTTTTTTCTTAAAAATCTCATCCAGCTGTACCATTAATGTCTGTAAGGTTCCAACAACCTTTTCATAATCCATACGCTTTGGACCGATTATTCCTATTTTTCCATAAACGCCTTCTTCTAATTCATAAGTTGCTGTAACAACTGAACAATCTTTCATAGCTTCAACTGGTGTTTCGCTTCCTATATATACCTGAATTCCAGTTTCTGTACCATCCATCTTATGATTCACAATATCCTGTAATTGATCCTTTTCTTCAAAGGTATCAATAAGATTCATTACCTTATCCACATCACTAAGTTCTGGATATCTTAGTATATTGGTTGCTCCACTGGTATAAATTTCTACCGCTTCTTCTTCATTGATAGCTTCTGCAATTGCATCTAAAATATTACTTACAAGAGAATTATAATTTCCAGCTTGTTCTTTCATCTTTTGAATCAAAGACATATTGATTTCTGTTAAATCAAGACCTTGTAAAAAGGTATTAAACACAATATTTAACTTAAGTAATATTTCTTTATCAAGACAATCTGTTGTGTCAATTATTTTATTCTTCACTACATTGCCTTCGATTACAATAACAGCTAAGAGCTGCCCAGCTTCTACTTCTGTTAGCTGTATAAATTTAACCTTCTTACTTCTGTACTTTGGTTTGGTAACTAAAGTAGCATAATTGGTATTTACCGCTAATAACTTAGCAACTTGTTTTAGCAATAAGTCAATCTTATCTGCTTTTTGAATTAATAATTCTTTCATACTCTCTACTTCTTGCACTTTATCTGATAATAAAGTATCTACATATAAACGATATCCTTTATCAGAGGGTATTCTTCCTGCAGAGGTATGGGGCTGAAGGATATATCCTAGTTCTTCTAAGTCAGCCATTTCATTTCTTATTGTGGCAGAGCTAAGATTTAAATCTGTGAATTTAGAAATGGTTCTAGAACCAACTGGTTCGCCAGTTTCTAGATAATTCCGAATAATTGCTTGTAATATCTTAAGTTTTCTTTCGTCTAAATCCATCAAATCCCTCCTGCCTTTTTGATTGTTAGCACTCACCTTGATAGAGTGCTAATATCTTTATACATAAAATATCACTCTCAAAATGTTTTGTCAAGTGCTATTTATGATTTTTCTATAATTTTATATCTTTCAACCTCCAATGATTAAATCAGGATATAGCAATTCTCCATCTTGTGCCCATTGAACAATATCTATATTTCTTCAAGAACAGCTAATAATTCAGACTCATTATTACACTTACCATTTACCTTCTACTCTTCCATTAGAAATCTAGACATCACCATATTACTAAGGTCTAATCCTTTTTCCGTGAAAAAAATGCGATCTTCTCCTATATACAACAAGTTCTCTTTTTCTGATTTTAAAATCACCTCATTGTAGACTTCTTCTATAGGTTGTCCAAACTCTTCTAAAAATCTTAATTTACTAATACCCTTTGTCATTCTTAACCCTAAGAACATAAACTCTTCCATTTTATCTTTTTTACTCAAGGGCAAACTTTCTGTAATTAACCCTTTAAAATCAGATGTAAGATCAATATACTTGTTTAAATCTGACTCATTCTTATATCTAACTCCATTTAATAAAGAAGAAGAGCCAAGACCCAATCCCAGATATTCTATTCCTGTCCAATACCCTATATTATG
>JBKEAO010000060.1:0-37228 GCA_047972335.1 Anaerocolumna sp.
TTATCTTTTACCAAGAGAGAACATAGATGGCTGCGAGGAGATTGGCAATTACTTCCATGGTTATTTCTTAAAAAGACACCAGACGGAAAAAGTCTTTGTGCTCTTGCTAAGTGGAAAATCTTTGATAACTTAAGGCGAAGCTTGGTTCCTTTAAGCAAAGTCTTATTTATACTGTTAAATTTAATCTGGATTCCCAAAGTATATTACTTATGGCTGCCCTTCATCTTCTTTACAGATATTTTTAACCTGGTTATTATGGTATTTTCAGTCATCAGGCAAAAGATAGCAAGACCTAAATTAGCACTGGTGTATAAAAGCTTTTCAAAAGAAATCATTACCATGTTAGAAAGAGGATTTTTAGAATTTACCATTACCCCTTATCGTGCTTATGTGGCAACAGATGCCATGATTAGAACTTGGCATCGCGTATATATAAGTAAGAAGAACCTACTTCGCTGGAATACTGCAGAATCTGTGGATGCATCTATTATCAATACGAAAAAAGGGTATTTTCTTACTATGTGGAGCTCTCTCCTTCCCACCACAGTTTTAGTTTTGGCTCTGATTTTAGGTGATTTGTCCATTGGAGGAATGATACTGACCATTATACTTATTTTAGATTGGTGCCTTGCCTCTGAGATTGCATACCAGATCAGTCAGCCTACGAAGAACTTACTGTCTAGCAATATGGATATTGAGAAGGAATTACTTTTAGATACTGCACGTAGAACCTGGCAGTTTTTTAAAGACTTCTCTATAAAAGAAAATAATTGGCTTTGTCCAGATAATTATCAGATTGGAATGAATCCGAAAATAAGTGATAAAACATCACCAACTAATATTGGACTACAGTTTCTTGCGATCCTATCTGCTAGGGATTTTGGATTTGAAACCCTTAGTGCAACGATTGCATCAACAGAAAAACTAATGGAAACCATTGAAAAGATGGAAAAATGGAAAGGGCATCTTTACAATTGGTACCATATTAATACTTTGGGTGTATTAAATCCTGCGTATATATCAACAGTTGACAGTGGAAATTACTTAGGCCATTTGGTTGCCCTAAAAAATGGTCTAAAGGACCAAATGGATAGTAAAATCTATGCAGAACATTTTCTAAGTGAACTTGGAATTGCAGTAAAGAGCAGTAATAAGGAAATAGAAGCTAGAACCAATCGTTTAACTGAGAATGAACTAAATGCTAGCTATGAAAATATACGAAAACTGCTAGAAGATCTGAAAGGGATACAAAAAAATCTAAATGATAGAGAGCCAAAGCGTACTTCAGATTATCGTTATACAAGGCAGCTCTTAAACCAAATAGATGAGTTTACAAAAGAGGTTTCTGAATTTAAATTAGAAAATAAGAGCCTTTCATCCTGTCCAACCCTAAAACAACTTGCAGAAGAGGGTAATCAGTATGCAAATGATTTAATAGGTCGTATTCAAAGACTGTGTAAGATCATTGATAGTATCCTAGCTAATGTAGATTTGCGGTTTTTATTCAATGAAAAGAGAAAACTATTCCACATTGGATATCATGTATCCTCGCAAATATTAGATGATGGTTGCTATGACTTGATGGCATCAGAATCTGCACTTACAAGCCTTTTAGCAATAGCAATGGGAGAAGTTCCGTTAAAGCATTGGTATAGACTTGGAAGACCACTTACCATGGTAAAAGGCATACCTTGTCACGTATCCTGGAGTGGTACAATGTTTGAATTCTTAATGCCTAATCTTGTATTTAAAGAATATGAAGGCTCTGTCTATGCCCAAACTGCAAGAGCTGCGGTACTTCAGCATATTAAGTACGCAAGGGATGCCATGATACCTTGGGGAATATCTGAATCCCAGTATTATCGGTTTGACCTACACTCTAATTATCAGTATAAAGCTTTTGGTGTTCCTAAAATTAGACTGCAGCCAGTCCGTAAGAATTCCTTGGTAGTTGCACCTTATGCCACTATGCTTGCCCTAGATTTTGCTGGGGAAGAATGTATTACAAATCTTACAAGATTAAAGGAACTAGGGGCTTATGGAAAGTATGGGTTCTACGAATCCGTTGACTTTAATGTACCAAACGCAGTAGAACTTACACCTTATTGCATTGTAAAGTCTTACATGGCCCATCATCAAGGGATGAATTTGGCTGCTATTAATAATTATATAAATAAGGATATTTTAAGAGAGAGATTTCATAAGGAAATGATCATAAAGGCCACAGAGGTCTTGTTAGAAGAAAAACGTAATTCCCACTTAATATCCATTGCAAAACAAGGTTATACCATAAAAATAGGTAAGACACTTTTAAAAGAAGATATATATAGCAATAGATATATAGATAGCACAGGTGTAAATCCTCCTGTTGTGAATCATCTTTCTAACGGGAAGTACTCCCTGATGATGACCTCTGACGGGGATGGATTTAGTCAATATGAGGATCGTATGATTCATCGTTGGCGTTCTGATATTTATGCGAATACAGGAAATTATATTTATATCAAGGACATTGAACTTGGTAAGCATTGGAGTGCTACCTATAACCCTACAAAGGTGGAACCAGAGGATTATCAGGTTGTATTTTCCCCTCATAAGATGGAATATAAAAGAAAAGATGGGCAAATATCCTCGCACATGACTGTTAGTTTAGATGCAGAACACAACTTCGAAATACGTAAAGTGGTATTTACCAATCATGGAGAAAAAGAAAAACAGTTAGAAGTTACTAGTTATCTTGAGGTGGTGGATGATACACATCTGGCAGAATTAAGCCATCCAGCCTTTAATAAATTATTTTTGGAAAGTGAGTTTTTAGAAGAAGAAGGAGTTTTTCTAGCCAAAAGAAGGCGAAAGAAAGAAACGGATCACCCTTATCTTATGCATATGCTAAGAACAGAAGCAAAATTATGCAAAAAGGTAGAGTGTGAAAATGATAGAAAGCGTTTTATCGGAAGAAACAATACCCTGAATAATCCAGATTCTGTGGTGAATAGTATTACCTTCTTCAATAATTCAGGCTTTTGTAATGATCCTATTATGAGCTTACGGGCACAGTTTATGATTGAACCTGGTAAAACGATCTGCATTTCCTTTATCACTGGTGTATGTGAAAGTAAGGAGGATGCAATGAAAATTGCAGGAGATCTCAATGCTGGTTTTAGAATTGATGATAATTTAGAAAAATTCAGGCTCCAAACAGATCTGGAACTGAAATATCTTGAGATAACAAAGCCCCAGTTAAATGCCTTTCAGGATCTTATAAGTCCTATTTTCTACCCATCTGGTATATATAGAGGTCCAGATGAAAATATAAGGCGTAATTTTAAGAATCAAAGTTTCCTTTGGAAGTTTGGTGTATCTGGAGACAATCCGATCTTGTTATTGATGGTAAAATCCATTGAAGAGGAGAGAATCGTAAAAGATGTATTAAAAGCCTATGAATACCTACGTATTAACCGAGTTATGGTGGATTTGATTATTCTGATTGATTCCAAACATGGCTATTTACAAGAGGTAGATGACTTAATTAATGATATGACAAGTTCACTTCGTATTTATGATTCTAAAAGCGAGAAACCAAGCTTTTTTACCCTACACACCTACGATATGATACCTGCAGAAATTGATTTGCTTTACACCGTTGCAAGGGTTGTATTTTCAGAAAAAACGGGAATTTCCTTTAGTAATGTTAAAGAAGAACAGTATGAGCTTATCGAAGAGTAGGGGATTTATGAAGTACTATTTATAAGGAGGATCTAATTTGAACACAGCAGATGCACCTGTAATACAGGAGAAAAAAACAGAGAACTATGAATTTTTTAACGGCTTCGGGGCATTTGCCTGTGAGGGAAGAGAGTATGAAATTTTACTAGAGGGTGATAATCGACCACCGGCGCCTTGGATTAATGTAATTGCAAATAAGAATTTTGGATTCCAGATATCAGAATCTGGTGCAGGCTTTACCTGGAGCATTAACAGCCGGGACAATAAGCTTACACCTTGGTCTAATGACCCTGTTAGTGACAGTGCAACCGAGGCGATTTATATTCTAGATGAAATAACTGGTAAAGTTATGACACCCATGTCTCTTGGAAGGTCAGATAGAGGAACTTACAGAGTAAGGCATGGTTTTGGATACAGTAGGTTTCTTCATGAGGAAGCAAATGTTGAACAGGAGTTGACGGTATTTACCCCATTGGAGGAATCCTTAAAGCTTTGGAATCTTAAGCTTACGAACCATTCTGAAAAAGTAAAGTATTTGACGATGACTTATTATACGGAATGGGTTTTAGGAACCCAAAGAGAGCATACGAACCCCTATATTCTTACTGCTTATGATAATGAACATGAATATTTATATGCAAAGAATGTATATACCCTAAATTTTCAGAATAACTATTCCTACCTTTTTTCTAGCGAGATGATTAATGGATTTACTGGGGACAGGCAAGAATTTCTAGGGAATAAGGGAAATATTAGAGAACCAAGAGGAGCAGAAGTTAAGCTGTCTTGTAATACCGGTGTTGGTTATGATTCTTGTGGAGCAATTAGGGTATCTATTACTTTACACCCAAAGGAAAGTAAGACAGTGGTTTTTGGCATAGGTCAATGTAGCAATCTTTATGAAATACACAAAATCAGGTATAAATACAGGGATGTGAATGTCTCGGAGAAAGAATTAGAGAAGGTAAAAAATTATTGGGATAAATTACTTGGGACAATTCAAGTTAAGACCACGGACAGAGCTGTTGATATACTAGTAAATGGTTGGTTACTCTATCAGAGTGTATCTTGTCGTATCAATGCGAGAGCAGGTTTTTATCAATGTGGTGGAGCTTATGGATACAGAGATCAGCTTCAAGATACCCTCTCTCTTTTATTTACAGATTCAAGCATACTGCGCAGGCAAATATTGATTGCCTGCAGCAGGCAGTTTGAAGAAGGAGATGTACAGCATTGGTGGCATCCTCCTATGGGTGTGGGCGTAAGAACTAGAATATCCGATGATTTATTGTGGCTACCTTATTGTACAGCGGCCTATATTAAAAATACTGGGGATGATACCATTTTAAAAGAGTCGGTACCTTATATCAAAGGGCCCGTTCTAAAGGAACATGAGCATGATATTATGTTTACACCAGAAATATCTAAGGTTACTGGAAGTGTTTATGAACATTGTAAAAAAACCATAGAGCGAACAAATCTTGGAGAACATGGTCTTCCACTTATGGGAGGTGGGGACTGGAATGATGGTATGAATGAGGTGGGAATGCTTGGTAAGGGAGAAAGTGTTTGGCTAGCATGGTTTTTTTATACCGTATTAGGGGATTTCATTCCTTTATGTTATCAGGAGGGAGATGGAGACTATGGACTGGACTTAGAGCAGAGAAGACAAACACTCTTACAAAGTATTGAGGCTCATGCATGGGATGGTGAGTGGTATCTGAGAGCCTTTTATGATGACGGTTCTAAGCTAGGTTCTAAAGAAAATGATGAATGTAGAATAGACTCTATTAGTCAGTCTTGGAGTGTGATATCTAAGGGCGGAAAAGAAGAACGGAGTAAAACAGCAATGCAGTCTGCCTGGCGTTATCTGGTGAGAGAGGAGGAGGCACTATCACTTCTTTTGGCACCTCCCTTTAATAAAACAACGAAAAATCCTGGCTATATTAAGAATTATATACCTGGAATTAGAGAGAATGGAGGACAGTATACCCACGCTGCAGTATGGCTAGCCATAGCAACAAGTATGTTACATGACTATAATATGGCAGGAAATTTATTCAACCTACTAAATCCGATCCATATTACCCAAAATAAGAAGGATGCCCTTCGTTATGAGAAGGAACCTTATGTTATGACAGCGGATATTTCCCTTAGTCCACCCTATACTGGAAGAGGCGGATGGAGCTGGTATACTGGTTCGGCAGGCTGGATGTATCAGGGACTGGTACATTGGTTTCTAGGAATTCGCAAAGAAGGGAATATGTTAATCATTGATCCTGCAACGCCTGTAAGTTTTGGTAATTTTACTGTTGAGTACAAGTATGAAAGTACTCTTTATGAGATTAGGGTAGAGAGTAGAAGTAAAGGAATACTGACAACAGAGAAGGTGACGGTGGATGGAGAAATGATGGAAGGAAATCGTATCTTATTAAAAGATGATGGAGAGAAGCATCTGGTGATCATATAAATTGATTCAGATTCAATAAACTGATTCCATTTCATGTAAACTGATTCCATTTCATGTAAACTGATTCCATTTCATGTAAACTGATTCAAATTCATATAAACTGATTTAATCACATATAAAGCTTATCTTATTACACTCACAACAGAAGACACTACTGTTAGAATGGGTATAAGGTAAGCTTTATATTTTATTACCCAAACTCCCATAATAAAGTTACCTAGCCAAATGATAAATTCAGTTGAATTTATTGATATTATTATGGCTCCAATTTTTTTATTGTTGTTCCAATTCCCAATTTGGAAGTTACGAATCATTTATAACTTTGGTAAAGCAGATAAAAATTATAATAAGTAACTTCACAAATTCATCCTAGTCACATCAATAAAAAGTCGGAACCACGATAATAATATAGTATTTGACTGAATTTATCACTATCATCCAAATTTCTGATGAAGAAGTTTGAGTAATCCACTAAAATACAGCACAGAAAGGTTGATATATTATGCCATTTACGAAGAAAAGAATTGTTACAAGATATGAGAAGAACCCTATTATAACCAATGATTTAATTCCATACAGTTGCAGGGGGGTATTTAATTCTTCCGCAGTAAAACATGACAACAAATACTATATGGTATTACGTTGTGAAGGTTATGATTTAAGAGATTTCTTTATGGTTGCAGTAAGCGACAATGGTTACGATAACTGGGTAATTAAGGGGGATCTTATACCAATGCCTCAGACAGAGGAGTTTAAAACTTTTGGTGATAATTACTATGATCCAAGAATCACTAAAATCGAGGATATCTACTATATCACATTTTGCTGTCATGCGGCTGAAGCTAGAATG
Source organism: Anaerocolumna sp. (assembly GCA_047972335.1). Taxonomy (GTDB): domain Bacteria; phylum Bacillota; class Clostridia; order Lachnospirales; family Lachnospiraceae; genus Anaerocolumna. The sequence continues at coordinate 7,047 of JBKEAO010000060.1, forward strand.
GCACTTATGACTACCAGAGATTTTGAAAAGTTTGAGTGGAAAGGATTTATTACAGGATATGGCTATCGCAATACTGTTTTATTTCCTGAGAAAATTAATGGTTTATACACTGCATTAGAGCGTCCTAACAGTGTTGGAAGTATCTGGATGTCTAGTTCGCCTGACTTAAGGTTCTGGGGAGATCACAAACAAGTTTTAGAAGCAAGTAAAGATGCCGTTGGGGTATGGGGTATTAGCAAAATAGGTCCTTGTGGAACACCTATTAAGACAGATAAAGGTTGGCTGATTATTTTTCATGGTGTTTATACAGTTTGTGATTACGAATACATATATAATACTGGTGTTATGCTTACAGACCTTAATGATCCCTCCAAAATTATACGTGTTGGAAAGGAACCTATTTTATCTCCAGAGATGCCATATGAACATTATGGATTTGCTCCTAATGTAGTATTTGCATCCTCTCATGTTGTAGAAGAGGATGGAAGCGTTAAGTTATATTACGGCGGTTCAGATCGTTATCAGTGCGTTGGTGATACATCTATATCCTTATTGTTAGAAGCGGCATTAGAACGCTAGATTGGGGAAAATTATGAAGTTAAATGAAATCAATATTAGAGATCCCTTTGTGCTTCCTTACGGCGGTATATATTATATGTATGGTACCCGTGGGGCTGACTGTTGGGGTGAGTGTAATGGATTTGATGTTTATATGAGTGATAATCTAAGAGATTGGAGTGAGGCAATTGAAGTGTTTCACAAGCCAGAGGGATTTTGGGCAGACCGTAACTATTGGGCTCCTGAGGTGCATGAATACAATGGAAGATTTTATGCTTTTGTCACCTTTAAATCTCCCACCCATGTTAGAGGTACACAAATTCTTGTTTCAGATACTCCCCTTGGTCCATTTCAAATACATAGTGATGGACCTGTTACGCCAACTGACTGGGAATGCTTAGATGGGACCTTCTACGTGGATAACAAAGGTGTTCCATATATGGTGTTTTGTCATGAATGGCTCCAGGTGGGTGATGGGAAGATGTGTCTGATTCAACTAACCCCAGATCTTATGGGTGCTGCATCTAAACCTCTGGTTTTATTTAGTGCTTCAGAATTACAATGGACAACCTGTACCATGGAAGACCGTATTAGTTATGTGACAGATGGACCTTATTTATACCAGACCAAAGGATTAAACGGTGGTAAGGCACCTTTGTTGATGCTCTGGTCTAGTCACAGCAAGGATGGATATGCAGAAGCAATTGCAATCTCAGAAGCTGGTAATATTGAAGGACCATGGAAACATGCAGAGGAATTATTATATACCAAAGATGGTGGGCATGGTATGATCTTTCAGACTTTTGAAGGAAAACTCCTGCTAGCATTACATACACCAAATCATACCTTAGAAGAACGTCCTATATTCTTGCCCTTAGAAGAACGGGAACAGATGATATATGTGTTGTAATGTCGTCAACGTGGTTGCGCACTAGTCATTTTGTGCATCAATGTAGGTGAAAACGTCAATAGTTTGTCTGGGGTGAAGGGGGATAGTATGAAGACTATATTAAATATTAAAAATATAATTATAGTATTAATATCTATAGTAATGGTTTTATTGATTGTGGCTATTATTCAACCTATAAGGCTAAAAAATAACCCTGTTATAATAATGAATGGAGAAATCATAACTGAAGAAGAAATAAACCAGAGAATTTCAACTGAAAGGTCAGGGGTTATTGATTATTTTTATAACAAATACCAAGTGGAGCCTGATGAAAACTTTTGGGAAACTAGCTATGAAGGTGAGATTCCTGGTGAGATGTTAAAAAAGGCAGCTATTGAACAATGCATTTATATAAAATCACAGCAAATATTGGCAAAAGGGCGAGGACTAGTTGATGATATCAGCTATACAAATTTTCTTAGGAATCTGAAAGAAGAGAATAAAAGAAGAACGGCTGCCTTAAGTGAAAATCAGGTTATTTATGGACCACAACAATATGCTAAAGATTCCTACTTTGATGTTATCTTTACTCAGTTAGTCTATGAACTTAGGGAAATTTTGGACGAGGAATTTATATGCTCAGAAATAGAGCTAAAAAGTTATTATGAGGAAGGGGTAAAACAAGGCTATTATCATAAGGCGGGTACAGTAGAGATAGAGATAATTGAGATATCTTCACCTAAAGATGGTGATAATAGTAATAACATTACAAAGAAAAAAGTGGAGGAATTACGAAAAAGGTCTTTAGAGGGCGAAAGCTTTCAACTACTGTCAACATATTTCACTGATCGTGGAGCAGACAATATAAGCTTTCGTGAACAAATTCTTGATGAAAACACAAGGCGTGAGGATAATCGTCCTGGAAATTATGAATTTACCAAAGAAGTTGAAAAGTTGCAACAAGGTGATATTAGTAATGTTTTTGTAATTGATAATACCTATTACATAGTTAAATGTATTCGAAAAAGTGATAAGGAAATGTACGAATTTGGACAAGTAAAAGAAGCAGTAACCGAAGCAGTAAAACAACAAAAATATAACGAATATGTTAATGAATTTATTAGTAATGCAGATATCGTTATTAATGAAGGGGGGTATAAAATGCTTCGGATTAAATAGATAAGCACCTGGAGGAGTGCTGAGTGTTTGGGGATACAAACATTTAGCAAAAGCAAGAATGAAAACTATGGAGGTAGTTTATGTTAAGTGTTCTTAAGAGAAACAAGATTGTAAGCATATTCGTAGGCATATTTACACTGTGTATGATATTTACTGCAATCTCTGTAAGTGTAAAGGCTGCAGGAAATATTTATTACGTGGATTCGATTTCAGGAAATGATGCGAATAATGGTACTAGCAGCAGTGCTCCATGGAAGACACTTACAAAGGTAAATTCTGCTGTATTCCAACCCGGAGATCAAATTCTATTTAAAAAGGGCGCCTCTTGGATGGGCACTTTGGAAGTTACTAGTTCAGGTAATAGCAATGCACAAATTACGTATGGTTCCTATGGAACTGGAAACAAACCAATTATTAATGGTAGCGGAGCATATCAGGCAATTAGGATAATGGACAAGTCTTATATTACAATAAGAGATTTAGAAATTACTAATCCAGCAGCTGACAGTGGTGATCGTAAGGGAATATTTATTTTTGCAAATGGAAACACAATGAGTGGTATTCAGATACTAAACAATGATATTCATGATGTGAAAGGCAAATATGGAGAAAGTGATTATTTTTGGGCTGCTGCAATATTATGTGATGCATATGCCTACAACATTGATAATCTTATGATTGAAGGAAATAGTATTTATAATAATGAGTGCCAAGGAATATATACCAATGGTACTGGAGGAACGGATGGAATTCGATACAATAATCTGATTATACGAAATAATACCTTGAATTATAATGTGAAGGGAGACATTATTGTTGGAAAAGCATTGAATCCATTAATAGAGTACAATGTGGGAATGAATGCAGGGCAAGGATATGATGGTATCTATTATATAGCAAGTATGTGGGAATGGGGATGCAATGGCTCCACCTTCCAATATAATGAAGTGGCTAATGTAAATGCAGCCGATCATCTAAGTTGGGGTGGGGATTCACAGGCGTTTGATGTGGACATTTCCTCTAAGGGAACCCATGTGTTCCAATATAACTATACCCATAACAATGAAGGTGGGACACTTTTGGTAATGGCTGAAAATCCTGAACTAAATTCAACCATATACAGGTACAATATTTCTCAAAATGATGGACATTATAACTGCAACCCTTGGGATAATAACCAGACATGGGATGGGACAAGAGGCTCCACAGTCAGTGTAAACAATCCCGGCTCAGATGGAACACATATATATAACAATGTTTGGTACAACGATACTTCAGACGGTATCAGGTTAATGGATGCAGCAGTTAATTATAAGAACAATATATTTTATACTACTGGCGAATATAAATATCCAATATCAGCTCCTAAATATGACTCCAACTGTTACTATGGGGGAGTTGCCCCTTCTACTGATTTAATTAAAATAGTTTCAAATCCTAATTTTGTAAATCCTGGGTCGGGTGGGAACGGAAGAAGTTCAGTTGACGGTTATAAATTACAGTCAGATTCACCATGCATTAATAGTGGAGTTAGTATTTCGAATAATGGAGGAAAAGACTATTGGGGCAGTTCTTTGTATAATGGTATTCCAGATATAGGTGCCCATGAATATAGTGTTTCTGTTGTTACACCAACACCAATTCCGGATACAGAGGTTAGAAGCGGTTCATATTCTGAAAAGGTTGCTTTTACAACTCAGGATGAATACAAATATATTATGCAATACACACCTGTACTAGCAAATACAAACTATATGGGAGAAATATGGGTTAAAGGAAGTGGAAGCTTAGAATACATAGTACAAGATACGTCGACATGGACTACACTTAGTGCAGCAACTATATCAGCTACAGATTTATGGACTAAATATACTATGCCAACCTTTAGTTCGGGAAACAGGAATACTGTAGCTGTGCTGTGTAAGATATTGCCCGGAACCTCTGGAACGCTATATATGGATGATCTTTTCTTTGGTATACCTGGTGGAGCCAATATCCTTTCAGATCCTGGTTTTGAAAGTGGAATAACATGGCAGGGACTTGATACCACACCTTTTACACGTATATATTCCGATGCTACCCCCACACCAGAGCCTGTAGAAAATGTAAGAAGTGGTTCTTATTCTGAAAAGGTAGCATTTACTTCTGTGGATGAATATAAATATATTATGCAGTATGCGCCTGTTCAATCCTATACAAACTACTCGGGGGAAATATGGGTTAAGGGAAGTGGAAGCATAGAATATATTGTGCAAGATACATCTACATGGACCACACTTAGTGCAGCTACCATATCAGCCACAGGAGTATGGACAAAATATACTATACCAACCTTTGGATCGGGTAATAGAAGTACAGTAGCCGTACTGTGTAAAATACTGCCGGGAACCTCTGGAACTTTGTATATGGATGATGTTTTCTTTGGGATGTCTGGTGGAACAAATGTCTTGTTAGATCCTGGATTTGAAGAAGGAACTTCGTGGTATGGCTTAAACATAGCACCGTTTTCACGTATTACAAGGTAATACTATTTACATAAAAAGGTTGTTTGGATTTATTCGAAACAACCTTTTTGATTATAAGAAGTTCAATGGGGATAGTAAAAAGTACATACGATTTATTAAGAACCTAGAGAATCAGATATATTTCTAATTGCTTCATATGCGGAGGAGAAAAGTATGAGGGTACATAAGATAAAACATGTGGGTATAAAACTAAAAAATCGTATTATGGGATTATTTTCTAATGTAAATATATATCGGGATCATAAGATATTCCTTACACAGTCAATAAAATTTAAGTTAATGGGGAGTTTTCTAATTTTAATACTTCTCATAGTAATGTTTGGGATATTAGCCTATTCAAAAGCATCAAAAGCCATTATTAATAACCATGAAGAATCCACAATGCTAAGCGTAGATTTGATTGGACAATATCTTGCCCAGGGATTAGATGCAGTAGAGACCAAAGCAACAGAGATAGCTTTAGAACAGAAGACCGTTGATTACTATTCTGGTAAACTAAAAGATGATCGTTTTGATGAGTTCAATACGTATACAGAAATCTCTAATAGTATAAAAGCAAAGGCTAGTAAGGATAAGTTTATATATAATATTAACATTTTTGGAGAGTATGGAAATGATATTACTTATATGGGGGTTTTGCCTAGTGATGCAGAGGGACCTTATCTATATAGTAAATTTATAGATTCTCTGGAGATTAAAAAGCAGACTGATACAAAGATGACTGATACAAAGAAGATAGGTATTTGGTCCGGCTATCATACAGCACTTGATAAGGAACTGCATATATCAGAGGATACCTATTGCATGTCTTTGTATCGTCCATTAAGAAACATTGCAAATAAACAGATCGGATATGTGGTGATTGATGTCAGAATGGATTTTATCAATGATATTTTAGATAAAGCTAATTTTGGAGAAGGCAGTGTAACAGGAGTGATTACCAACGATGGTAGGGAGATTGTGAAGGATAATGTAGAATCTGGCTTGCTTCAACAGAGTTTTTATAAGAAAGCTATGACAGAAGAGATGACAACAGGTAAAGAATCTGTGGTATTTAACAGTGAGGAATGCCTATTTATTTATTCAAAGCTTGCAGTTTCTAATGCTATGATTTATACAATTATTCCAATGTCTAGCATTACAGAATTAGTCCGTAATTTGGGATTTATTATTACTATATGTGCACTGGCCGCATGTCTGATTGCTGTTATAATCGGCACATATTTAACCACAGTAATCAGCGGATCCATACATAAAGCAAACAAGGTTTTAGAACAAGCTGCAACAGGAGATCTAAGTGGAGAATTAAGGATTAACAGAAAGGATGAGTTTCGTATTCTTGCAGTTTGCATGAATCAAACACTGGAAAGTATTAAAGAATTAATAAGGAAGATGATGTCGGTTAGCAGTACGCTTTCACTTTCCACAGAGCAGGTAGCTAGGAATTCATCTGTCCTTTTGTCTGCAACACAGGATATATCTAAGACAGTAGAGGACATAGAGCAGGGGATATATCAGCAGGCAAATGATACACAGAACTGTTTGCTTCAGATGAATACCCTTGCTTCACAAATAAACACCCTAACAGATAATGCAGCCTCCATTGATTTGATTACAGAAAATGCCAAGGAAATAATCAATGATGGTTTAACGACTGTCAATGCACTTTCAGACAAGGTTAAGAGTACGTCGGCAGTTACAGGAGAGGTAATCGAAAAAATAGAAGGTCTTAATAAGGACTCTAAAGCAATTAGTGAAATAACAGATGCTATTAATATGATTGCATCCCAGACAAGCCTCTTATCCTTAAATGCTTCTATAGAAGCAGCTAGAGCAGGAGAAGCTGGATATGGATTTGGTGTGGTGGCACAAGAAATTGGAAAGCTTGCTGAACAGTCCTTAAATGCAGCAAAAAAGATAGATGTTATTATTCAGCAGATACAAAAACGTACAACAGACACTATGTCCACAGCGAATCAAGTAGAAGCCACAGTGGCTCAGCAAGTGGAAGCTTTGGTAACGACTGTTAATGCTTTCTCTGGAATTAACAGTGAAGTGGAAAAGCTAGCATATAATATGAAAATAATGTCTAAGGGAATGAAAGAAATGGAGCAAGTAAAAGTTGAGACCTTGTTGGCTATGGAAAGTATTTCTGCAATTTCTGAAGAAACCGCAGCAGCTACTAGCGAACTTGGCAGTACTGCTACGAATCAGCTAAATGCTGTAGTTGCTTTAGAGCAGGCGGCTAGAGTATTAAGTGAAGATTCAAGGGATATGGAACAGTCAGTAAAGATCTTTAAGGTAAAATAATATAATCATGGATTTGCCACAGAGCATATACAAGGAGGAATATATGAATACATTTGGAAATTTTATCAATAATGGGGAAGAATATTGTATCACAAATTGGAATACACCTAGACCTTGGTTAAATTATATCTGGGGAGATAAATTTTTATCTGGGGTGAATCAATTTGGTGGTGGATCTGGAGCTTATGGAGGTAGAACTGCAAGTTATACTGATCCAGACGGTAAAGGCAGATGTAGTATGATACGAGAAGGGAACAGATATTTTTATGTGAAAGATCAGGATACCATATGGAATCCTGGATGGTATCCGGTTAAGACTCCGCTGGACAGTTATCAATGTACACACTCTATTGGTTATACCACAATAGAGGGAAGTAAAAATGGATTAGTAGTAAATGCTAGAGTCTTTACGAATGGTGAAGAGCCTGCGGAAATTTGGACAGTTACATTAAAGAACCAGACTGACAAGGTAAAAGAGTTTAAGGTATATTTTGCATGTGATTTCTTGCTAGAAGGGTATGCAAGGTATAGTGATTACATGTCCTATGTCTTTGCTGAATTTGATGAAGCTAACAATCTTGTGATGTGTTATAACGAGGCTCAGGAGCGTCCACATGGGTGGTTCAATGGTTTCGTGGCATCGGATCTTAAGGTATCAGGATTTGAGAGTAGCAGGAAGGCTTTCTTAGGAACCTATGGAAGTTTTGAAAATCCAGACAGCATCAAAGCTGGCAAGTTAAGCAATAGTATTGCAGCTTGTGAGCTAATGACAGGTGTGTTAGAACATACATTTTGTTTAGAAGCAGGAGAAGAAGTAATTTATCATACCATTCTTGGTGCTGCAAATAATATGGAGACAGCAATAAAGATCACAGATACCTTGTTCTCACCAGGTAAGATAGAGAAGGACTTTCATAGACTTGTAACAAAAAAACGCAATTTAATAGATGAAAATTACATCGATACACCTGATAATAGGGTGAATTATATGGCTAACGGATGGGTAAAACAACAGGTACAGCTATGTGCAGAGGTAGGTCGTGACACAGGTAAGGGATTTAGAGATCAACTACAGGACGCATGGGCAATTGCTTCCTTTCATCCGGAATTATCCAGGGAAAAGATTATAGAGACTTTACGATATCAATATAAAGATGGTAGATGTGTTCGTGGCTGGTTGCCCCTTGATCATCATATCTATTCAGACGGACCCACCTGGATTGCACCAACAGTAAATGCTTATCTAAAGGAAACTGGAGATAATAGTATTCTTGAGGAAAGGGTGCCCTATCTAGATGAAGGTGAAGACACAGTGTGGGGACATATTTTAAAATCCGCAAGATATTTATCATGTGATCTTGGTGAGCATGGTTTGGTACTAGCCCGTGATGGTGACTGGAATGATTCCTTGAATGGAATTGGAACTGATGGCAAGGGAGAGAGTGTATGGACCTCCATTGCACTTTGTTATACACTACAAAATACCGCTGAAATTGCAAGAGAAGTTTATAAAGATAAGTATATAGTAGAAGAGATTCAAGTACGTGAGACTAAATTAAAAGCTGCAATTAACCAAGAAGCCTGGGATGGTGACTGGTACCTTGCAGCTATCAATGATCTTGGTGCAAAGGTAGGTACACATACTGAGAAGGAAGGTATGATTTATCTCAATAGCCAGACGTGGGCTATTCTTTCTAACGTTGCAGAAGGAGAACGCAAGGAACGATGTATAAAGGCAATTGATACATATTTAGAATCAGAAAATGGCTCCTTAACTTTATATCCAGCTTATCGCAGTTATCAGAAGAACATAGGAAGATTAAGTAGTTTTGTCCCTGGAATATGGGAGAATGGAACACCTTATTGTCATGGGGGAGCCTTTAAGGCAGTAGCAGATTGCCTTGTGGGAAGAGGAAATGAAGCATACCAGACCTTGTGTAAGATTATTCCAGATAGTAAATGGAATTCGTCTGCTCACTCAGGCTGTGAACCCTATGCTTTAACGAATATGTATCTTGGACCAGAAAATCCAAGGGCTGGTGAGACTATATTGTCCTGGATTACTGGAACAGCAGGGTGGGTTTATCGCCTAATCACTCAATATATGGTGGGATTTATGCCAGGTTATCAAACCATTACGATAGATCCTTGCATTCCTTCCCACTGGAAGAATCTTACACTACGTAGAGTGTATAAAGGATGTGTTTATCATATTGCCATTGATAATCCAGAAGGTAAGCAAAAGGGTGTAAAGACCTGTGTTGTGGATGGACAATTACTTGATGGGAATGTATTACCTATCTTTTCTGATGGTGGAGAGCATTATATTTGTATTACTATGTAGAAAAATGAAGTAATCTATTCTAAGAACAGAATAATTTTTGAATGCTAGTTAAAAGAACAGTAGAATTGGTAAAAAAATCAGTTTTTTCAGTAATGAGGAAGAAATACCAGTGATTTCTGATTAATATACCATTGAATCTGACATTTTTACATAGTATCCTCTCATGTGGTATTGTATAATTTATATAGATTCAATAATTAAAATAGATGTAAATGTAGCACTTTGCCAATTTTTATAACAAATTATTATAAAAAATTAAAATGAATGGGCAATATGCATATTTTATATGTTTATTATTGGATGAGACTAATCATATGAAGGAGGATGAAAGTTTATGAAGCGCATGAAAAGAATCATTGCAATGACATGTGCCATGATTTTGGCATTTACGACAAACAGTAGTATGGCGATTCTGGCTGAAGAACCTGTAAACGGGAATACTGTAAGGTTTGATGGAAGCGGATATTTTACAGATGAGCTAGAAGATTTTAGTAATGTATATGATTATAAGAATGTGGTTACAGTTTCAGGAAGTGCCTTGCAGTTTAAAGGTGATGATAACAGAGTCAAAAAAGAGGAAAGCGCTTTAGAAGATGGCTACCTAGTGTATGATGCTGGAGCAGGAGAAAGCTTTAATTCAGTATCTATCGATGTTGGCGGATTTGAAAAGTATAATTCGTCTGCCTTTCTTGAAGAACATCTTGCGGTATACACAGGTGTAGTGTCAGGAAGTGCAATTACTTACGGTACAAAATTAGAGTTAGATCAGGAAATAGCCACTGATCGGATCTCTGATAACCTAATCACAGCATTGCGTTATACACCTAGAAATATACCTGAGGGAACTAGGTATTTAATTATTGCATTACCTGATACCACCTATGAAATAACAAAGATTAGTATGGAAAAGGTAGATGCAGATTCACTAAAATTTACAGAGTTTTTTACAGATGAATTTGATTATTCAGGAACCTATGGAGATATTCCAGATACAGAAACATATAAGAATATTAGCCAGGAAAGCGATGCATGGGATTTTGCTGCATTTGCCTATGATACAAGTCTTATTGTAGCAAAGGGAGGAGAATCTAATCCAACAGTTGGTGAATTAAATTATCACATGCCTTTTAATATTAAATATTTTAGTCTTACCTCCTATAACTGGCATGCCAAAGATCAACAAATTGATAATATCCAATTCTATGCTTCAAAAGATGGGATAAATTATAGTGAGATTAGTATCTTACCAACTTCACCAGACCCTATCCTTGCAAATGAAACCCAGCCAAGTATCTATCGTTTCTCTAATTTGCCAAAGGATACACAGTATTTACGAGTTACTTGGGGATCAGCATGGGGCCCAAAACTTAGTAAAATTATGATAAAGGGTGTGGAACCTTCTGCTGATAACATTATGGCAGAGGCAGTTGATACACTGGACAATTTTAATAATATATATGATAGCTCTTCCAATTTACAATTTGAAGATGCATGGCCAACAGAACATGGAAATGATGCATCAAGAATTAGAAGAACAGCAGATGAGGACGCGTATATCGTATATAAAACTACCAATGACATTAAGGCAATTGAGTTTGATACAATTGCTATTTATGGAGTGGATTGGGGAAGTGATCCTGATGATTTAAGAGTTTATGTATCTACAGATGGTGTAGACTTTAGTACAGAGATTGACGTAACAAGAGATCCTTCTACTGAACCAGTTGAATATACAAACAATTTACATCACTATACCAATACTAGTCCCATACCGGATGGATATCAATATATTAAGATTACAATTACTGGTCATTCCTGGGATGGCAGTACCCCTCAGCTTGGTAATGTAAAATTAGTTGGTTTTGCTCCTTTTGCTTTCGAAACTAGAACACAAAGAAATGCAGAGGATACTCTTGCTGATCTTAATATGATGACGGGATATAGTGAGAATATTAAGTTTGAAACACAATCGCTAGATGGATATGACTTTGGTGGTGATGTTACAAGAGTTTCAAGAGCAGCAGATAGTACAGATGCTCTGACTCTTGATTATAAGACTACAAACGCAGTAAGAAGTGCAATCATTGATGTATATGCTTATTATAAAGCTAGTCAAGGCTATGCACCTGAACCTATTATTATTCAGGCGTCTTCTGATGGTATCAGTTTTAAGGAAAATGGTATCCGTTTAACTGCTGATACAGTAGTTGATCCAGAAGGCGGATGGCAGAAGATAAGTTATAGTACTTCCACTTTACCTTCTGGTACCACTTATGTAAGAGTAAAATTTTCTGGTACTACTGATAAAGCCAGCCAGATCGGTAATGTCACTTTAGGTGGTGTTAATATTGGCGAGAGACAATTTAACATTATTCCTGGAAAAGCTGAGGTTGAGCGTAGTGTAACTGGTGATATTAAATATGTTGCAGACCCCATACGAATTGATGGTGTGATTGAAACAGATATAGATGGCAACCCAACTGGAGAATGGGCAGGGGCTGATTTGTTTGATGTTCCTGGAGTAACAGATGCAGAAGGGGAGAAGGGAGCTAAAGTCTACTTAAAGTATGATTATGACAATTTATACTTTGTAGCAAAAATTAAAGATCCAACACCTCTTGATAATACCAATGTTGGTGGAGATTTATGGGGTGGAGATAATTTCGAGTTATTCTTTGGTACAGAAGATATTAATTATATTGAACAACCTGGTAAAAAGAATACCATGATTGATAGTGACGTACAGATCGTTCTTGCAGGTGGTGTTGTTGACGGTGTGGCTCATTCCTATCATTGGCTAAAAGGCGTATTCACCTATCCACCATTCTTATATGAAGTAACAGCGGATGAAGACGGTTTAGGTTATACCATGGAGGCTGCTATACCATTAAGTCTTATTGGTATAGCAGAACCTTGGAATAATGCACAGATGATTTTTAATCCAGAAATAAATATCTATACACCAGATGGTGGAAGGCAGCAATGGGGATGGGCTGCTGATGGAGAAGCCTTAAAGAAAAGCAGAGGGTTATGGGGACTAGCTACTTTTGAAAGCGTAGAAGCACCAAAAGTTGAAATCACTGCAGAGGCAACTTACGCCCAAGCAACAGGTGCTGTAACTATTTCGGCAAAGGCAGCAGAGGCATTTGGTAAAGATATCACAGTATTAGTAATGGATGCAACAGGAAATATAGTGTACCTAGATCAGAAACCAAGCAATGGAGTAGGAGAAGTAAGTTTTGACTATGTATCTAAGGTGGCTGGTGACTATACAGTATCTGTAGGTGGAGATGGCATTGGAAGACCAAATTCAACTACATTTAGCATAACAAATTAGGAAGGAGGATATAAGAGATGAAAAGATTAAATAAAATTTCTATAGCAGTTATTTTAATCGCAGCCTTTTTATACTCCTTTGTGGGAGCAATGCCTGATAGTAAGGCTCTTGCAGATAGTGTTGGGACTATATACTATGTAGATTCGGCAGAGGGTAGCGATAGTAATGATGGGCGCTCAGAAGCTACACCTTGGAAAACACTGAATAAAATAAACGAAGCTGGTGGCTTGGGTGTTTTTAATCCTGGAGATAGTATACTACTAAAAGCTGGAAGTGTGTGGAATGAACGTCTTACCGTTAATTTTTCCGGTGATAGTACTGGTAATATTACCATTGGAAAATATGGTTTATCATCCTTAAGACCTGTCATTAATGCAGGTGGTGGTCAGGAAACAGCAGCAATCACCATAACCAACGAGGAATACATTACCCTTTTGGACTTGGAGTTAACTAACTTTAACGCAGCAGATCCAGATGACTATCTGACTGGTTATTATAGAAGATCCGGTGTCTGGGTACAGGCTTATCACAACGGTGTAAAACGAGGCATTGAGATTAGAAACCTTGATATCCATGATGTCAGAGGTATTTCTCTAACAGGAGAAAATTTTGTTGATATTTACCCAGATGATCCAAACAAGGAACAGATGTGTAATAAAAATCATAATGCTGCTATTATGATTAATGGTTGGTCTTGGGAGGTTCCCGATAATAACCCAGCCTATTATGATGGTATCGTAGTGGAAAATAATAATATTCACGATGTTGCAGTTATTGGTATCAGTGTGGATGGTAATGCCCAAACAGGTGACCTTGATAGATACCATAAAAATGTAACGATTAGAAATAACGCTATGATTGCTACTGGTGCAGATGCCATTATGGTAGGTAGAACAGTAAATCCTATGATTGAGCATAATATTTCATATGATGCCGGTAGTACTGGTTATAATTATAAATGGATTGCAGGAATGTGGACCTGGGGTTGTCATGGTTCTACTCTTTCAAACAATGAAGTAGCTAGGGTTAATTATTTAGATAAAGGGACCTCTGATTCTGCAGCCTTTGATACTGATATTTGGGAAACTGGTGATCATATCTATCAGTATAACTACTCTCATGAAAATGAAGGTGGTTTCATGATGAATATGGGACAACTAAAAGATGGTACCAACATTATCCGTTACAATATCAGTCAAAATGATAAGCATAATGGATATACCAATACCACTATGAATTTACAAGATCCTGCTATCATCTATAACAATACGTTTTATCAAGATCTTGGTGATGGTATTATTATAAAGGATAGCGCTAAAGTCACATTTTTAAATAATATATTTTACGTAAAAGGCGGTACAAGTGTATTTCCAAAGCAAATTAAATATTATAACAATGCATTTTATGGAACAGCAGCACCATCTAACGGTATAAACAATATCGTGGGGGATCCAGGTCTTGTTAATCCAGGAAGTGGCCAAGATGGCATGAATACGGTAGATGGTTATAAGCTTAAGGCGGGTTCACCTTTGATTGGTGCAGGTATCTTTATTGAGGATAATGGTGGAGTAGACTATTTTGGAAATCCTCTTTATAAAGGGGCACCAGATCTTGGAGCCTTCGAACATCCAGATAGTACAATAACTGATACCACTGCCCCTAAGGCGCCAACAGATATTAGTATTACTGGAAAAACGGATACAATGATTTCATTATCCTGGCGTGCAGTAGAAGAGGGTATACCTTTAAGTGCAATGGTTTTTAATGCAGAGGATGATACCGTACTTGCAACGGTAATGATGGATAATGGATGTGTAATAGAAGGTTTACAACCTGGTACAGAATATGCTATTTATATTAAGTCTAAGGACAGAGCGGGTAATCTCTCTGAGAAAAGCGATGTACTTCATGTAACAACAACAATAGCTGCCATTGTAGTAGATGACGCACAAGCAACAAAAACTGGCACTTGGGCAACTGATACAGATGTAACTGCTAATGATGGAAGTAGTTCATCTATTACAAAGGGAACAGGAACAGGTACAATTACTTGGACACCTGATTTACCTCAGGATGGATACTATAAGGTATATTACTGGTTGCCAAATGGAACCGGTGTCAATGCAAGTGATACCAAGTATACCATAGCATACCAAGGTGGAAGTAAGACCTATGAAGTAAATCAAAAAGTTGCAGGCGGAAAATGGAATTACCTTGGAATTCATAAATTCTTAGCCGGCACTACAGGCAATGTACAAGTAACGGACAATGCGAATGGTCGTGTTGTAGCAGATGCTGTGAAATTCTTGTTGGTTGACAGTTTTGATATAAGTAGTATTGAGAATGTAACTGTGGTTCCTGAAAAGACACAGCTTCGATTAGGTGAGCAGACTACTGCTACTATTTTTGGTTTAGATGCCACAGGAAATGCAATGGATCTTCAAGCAGAAGACGATGTGACCATTACATATTCTGTTGGTGACGATAGTATAATAACAATCAATAACGGTGTTATAACAGGAAAGGCTAATGGCGTGACAACAATTAGCGCGCAGGTAACCATAGGAAGTAAAAAGTATGCAGCAACAAGTGTAAAGATCTATGTTGGACCTCAATTTGTAGTAGAAACACCGATAACTATTAATGGACAGGGTGATGCGGTTACTAAGTATGTATCCTTTGACATAATTAGTGCATCAACGGAAGTAGTGAATAATAGTGAGGATAGACGTAAGGTTGCTATTATTGCAGCTTTGTATAACAAAGAAGGTATGGTGGATTCGAGTACAAAAGAGATGCTAGTGGATCCTTATTCTAATACAAAGGTTGAAACAGAGATTAGTATGCCACAGAAGATTGAAGGTACATCTCTTAAAATATTTGTATGGGATGGCTTATCTACCATGGTACCATTAACACAGGTTAAGTTACTAGAGGCTGATACAAGCGAAACACCTGATCCAGTAACACCAACGCCAGTACCAGTAACACCAACGCCGGTACCAGTAACACCAACGCCGGTACCAGTAACACCAACGCCAACACCAGTAACTCCTACACCAGTCCCTGAAAAGAAACTGGTAACAGATTCTGAGCTAGAGGATGCAATGAAAGCAGGCAAGGATTATAGCATTGAGGCAAGGACTAAGACTGGTAGATTAGAGTATCGTTGGACCTTTACAAAAGAGAATCTAAAGAGAGCAAAAGGTAATACATTAACAGATGTTAAGCT
Source organism: Anaerocolumna sp. (assembly GCA_047972335.1). Lineage (GTDB taxonomy): Bacteria > Bacillota > Clostridia > Lachnospirales > Lachnospiraceae > Anaerocolumna. The sequence continues at coordinate 23,421 of JBKEAO010000060.1, forward strand.
TGGACTTGAGGTTAAGAAGCTAAATTCGAATACAGAAGTTAATAAACTTCTTACGAATAAAGACAAAAATGCAGATGGTCTTATCATAGACTTTGCACATGAAGGAGTATTACCAGTACAAGCAAGGGTTAAGATTTATGTAGGGGATATGGGAATTAAGAAAAATACCCCAATCTATCTTTATAATTATAATCAGGCAACAAATAAGCTAGAAATATTACCTTACGGATTCCGCTATAAAGCAGATAAGCATGGATATATTACCATAAATATTGTTCGTGGTACAGACTATGTGGTATTACCAAAGAAAGCAGATGCAAGTACTTACACTACCCTAATCAATCAGCTTAGTGTATCTCCAACAAAAATGCTACTCTATACTGGTAATACGAAATATAGCAAATCTTCCATGAAGGTTACGTTACCTAACACTTTAGAAATTGTAAACAACTTAAAAGACAAAACCTCTGGAACTGCAATTGGTGGAGTTACAGTGACCTACAAGTCTAGTAACAACAAAGTGGTAACTGTTTCAAGGGACGGAACCATTACCGCTGTCGGTAAGGGAACAGCGAATATTACTACTACAGTAAAATTATATTGGAAAAAGACTAAGACATATACCACAACTGTAACAGTAAAAGATCCAAGTATTAAGATCGTAAATAGTAAAAGTACAATGAAGCTTGGCAGTACATATACCTTTACAGCATCTGTTGAAGGTTTTGATAAAAACAGTATTGTATGGAAAACTACCAGAAGAAAGATTGCCCTAATCAATAGTAAAACTGCAAAAGTTTATGCCAGAACAAAGGGCACAGATTATGTAGAAGCCATTATTGGGGATAAGAAGGTTAGAGTAAAGGTAGTTGTAAAATAATCTTCATACAAAAGGAATAAAGAATTAGGAGATACAACAAAAGAGATAAGAAAAAGAATTAGGTTATAAGAATAGCATATCCATGCACTTAAGATAATTTAGTTATCTTAAGTGGGTGGATTTATGCGTATCAAGAAATAAGGCAAGCTCTTTGCTGCGTTACAAATACTAGGTTGGAGGCGAAATAGAATGGAAAATAACAGGATAAAGCATACATCAATAAAAAGTTGGATAGGAGTGTTTGGTGGTATATTCCTAGTAGCTTTGCTAATTTTATTCGCAATATTTATAAACAAGAAAGATCAAAAGGACGAGATTGTAGCATATGTTGATAAGGAACCTATAACAGCACAAGAGATTACTTTACAAATAAATACGAATAGAGCTGCTATGAGTGCATATTTTAATGACAGGTATCAGGCAGAATATAATAAAGATTTTTGGACTACGGACTATAATGGAGAAGTCCCTGTGGATAAATTATTTGAAGAGGCCTTAGAAAATAGTATAAATAATAAGTTGATTCAGATGATATCCAAAGAGAAAGGGTTAATAGATACGATTAGCTTTAAAGCGTTATTGGATGAACTTAATAAAGAGAATGAGAGCAGAGAAGAAGCAATCAAAAACAATGAGGCAGTTTATGGGCCGCAACAATACGATGAACAGACTTACTATAATATGAAATTAAGTAATATGCTTAGTAGTCTTAAGAAATCCTTTTCGAGTGAGTACGCCTTAACGAAAGAGGAGCTTCTGCAAAAATACGAAGAAATACGTGATGATTATAAACAAGAAGATTCTGTGAAAATAGCTAAATTATCAGTTGCATACGGTGAAGATTCAAAGATAACCAGAGAGGAAGCAAAAAATAGGATGATGGATATCAATAATGACCTTGAAAATGGGAGTCCTTTAGATACCATACTAAAAGGGTTAAGTGAAGAGGTGGCATATGAAGAGCTTACCTTAGGAGAGAGGGAAACGCATAATATATCTCTAGGCCATCCTCTACTCGTTCAAAAATCCATAAATCTGGTACCTGGAACCTTTAGTGATGTATTTGAGGAAAAGGGGGCCTTTTCACTTACTATATGTATGGAACGAACTGACAATGGCTATCAGGAATATGAAAGTGTCGAGGAGGGCATCAAGAATGTAATAATGGAGGAAAAATTTAATCAGATGATAGAGGAGAGAAGAAAAAATACCGTGATTACTTTGAAAGAGGAAATTATTGAGAAAATGAAAAAGGAATTTGTAGATTAGTTTGCAAATAAGAACACTTGTATGTAGTAATAATTAACATGGTAATATATAACTAATTAATGGTGCATTATTTACAAAATATTATGTAATATGTTATAATTAATGTCGAAAAATGATAAAACAAGTAGAAAAAGCCTTAATATAATACAGCAGTATGCTTAAAGTGGATGGGATATGAATATTTAGTACCAAACCAGGAAAGGTTGAATGGGGACGACTTTTCCAATTATGACACATAGGGAGGAGAAGCTTATATGTACAGGGTGATATTGGTAGATGACGAGATATGGATATTACAAGGAATTCAGGAAACCTTTCACTGGAGTCAATATGATATGGAGGTCATCGGTGCTTATACATTTGCTACAGAAGCTATGAAAATGATACTGGAGAAAAAGCCAGATATTGTGTTTACAGATATTCGTATGCCTATTATCAATGGTTTTGAATTAATTAATCGTATTCGTGAAGCAGGACTTGAAACAGAGATCGTTATTATTAGCGGCTATGGACAGTTTGATTATGCTAAGGAAGCCATGCGAGGGGGCGCTTTTGATTTTGTTTTAAAGCCCTTAAATACGGATGAAACAGATTCCTTATTACAGAGGCTAAAGGAAAAACTTGATCAGAAATATTATGAAAACAAAAAGAAACTTTTTGAAATTATTATGGATGAACCAGAGGAGGTTAATCCAAGAGATTACCATATTCCAGCTAGTTATAAAAATTATCAGGTAGGTACCCTTATGGGCGATGAATACGAAAGTTTCAAAGTGTTTTTAGATAATATACAGGAAGTTGATTATGTTACCATTGAAGTGGGGAATAAGCAGTATTTTATTATGAATTCAAAGGAAGATATTACTTCACAAATATACAAACAAGAATTTTCATCTGTAATTGGTTTAAGTGCTGTTTATAATTCTTCGTTGCCTGTTTCAAAGATGATATCTCAGTCGGGCTCTGCAGCACTTGGAAATTTTATTACTGGTCAAAAAGGTACTTATCAATATAAGCCTATGGAGGCCTCTAAGATTACACCATTGATTGTACGTCTTACAAAACTTTTAGATGAAGGACAATTAACAGAATTTCAGAATGTAATTCATCAGATTCCTGAAATCTTTAAAAAGAATCAGTACAGTGTGGAGAGTCTTTGTTTTGTTTGGAATCGGATTCTTATGCATATAGAACTCTTATATCCCGAAAAGTTTGCCAAATCAGAATTAGAATTACTGGAATGGTACCAGCTTGATATGGAATTTGAAGATATTGAGAGTATGTTTTTGTTATTAAAACGGGAGAGTAATTATATTTATGGGACAACCGTTATTGATACTAGGAGCGGTGAGAACGAAGATAGTACCAATTTTAGCAAAATTTTATGGTATGTAAATCAGCATTATAAAGAACAAATTAAGCTAAAAGATATTTCTCAGAAATATTATATTAACAAAAATTATGCATGTTATCTCTTTAAACGTAATACAGGAATGTCTTATTCCGATTATTTAAATAAGATTAGGATGGAACATGCCAAGAAGTTACTAGTAACAACAGACCAAACCATATTTGAAATTTCTGAGTTAGTAGGCTATATAGATTATTCGTATTTTAGCAAAGCTTTTAAGAAAAAATATGGTGTAACACCAACCCAGTACAGAAAGATGCCCCTTGATGCACAGGTTTTAGAAGAGGCAGCATTAAATTAAACGAGTACACCTATAGAATGGAGATTGGTGGTTTATATGTTTAGAAGAAATATGAATGTAAGCTTTCGGAGACAACTAATAGCCTTAAGTACTTTGTGTATCATTCTGGTAATGGTTACCCAAGTGTATTATATCGTCCGTATTTTCCAGCGTAATTATGAACAAAACATGGTGAGCTGTGAAAGTATGATTACACAAACGGATACACAGTTAACCCAAATGACGGAACGTATTTCTAAGATTGGTAAGACTGTATCTAATAATATATATGTTCAGGAACTATTAAGATTAAACAATCAAGGAAAGAAGGGGACAGTAAAGCGTAGGAGAGAAATTCAGGATTTGATTACGAATTATTTGCAAGGCATTACCAGCTCGAATGAAGAGATGTATGATATTGCAATTATAGATAACAACAATTACATATTCTCATCTAACCGTTATTTTGATTATTATGTTTATTCTAAAATGGAACAAAAATATGATTTTATAAATATGCAGAATGCTTTTTTTACAACCTTCTTTCAATCTAACACCCTTGAGATGTACAATTATGGTTTTGGTTATGTGGTGCCAGTTTATTATACCACGGGAGCTTTTTCAGATATTCATGAAAGACTTGGCACTTGTATTGTATGGAATAAGAAGAAGGCACTTAACGAGATTGCCCAAAGCACCACTGTAACAGAAGAAGCTACAGTTTTAATCGTGGATGATCAGGTAAATATAATGGCGGTAAATTCGGTTTATGATGAGGAGGTGCTTACAGCAGAAATTAATGCATTTCGTTCGACCAAAGGAGAAGGCTCTCTTAAGGGTGGATTAATCCATGAGATGGAATTTATGGGAAGGAACAGTTTTATACTTATGAAGGAGCATGGGGTTACAGGATGGAAAACCATTAATATTGTTCCTGTAAAAAGTGTATATAAAGAAGCTTTAAGTACCTTATACTTAGGACTATTTTTGGCAGCAGGTGCCATAATGATTCTTGTGATTTTTAATGTATTAATGGTTTACAGTATTTCAAAGCCTATTAAACATATTACCTCGGTATTAGATACCATTGGAAAAGGAAAACGAAGGCAAAGGGTGGATTATATTGCTAAGAATGAATTTGGCGTGATTAGTAAAAGTATTAATACAATGCTTGATAATGTGGAGGTCATGAACCGAAGGATTTTTGATATGCAATCTGAATTGTATGAAAAAGAGTTAATGCAAAAGGAAGCCGAAATGTTAGCCTTGCAAAGCCAGATTAATCCACATTTTCTATACAATACTTTAGAATGTATCAGATCTATTGCAACAATTCATAAAATAGCAGAAATATCTACCATTACGACTAGTATGTCTAGAATCTTTCGTTACAGCATAAAGGGTGGGCTCATAACCACAATTCAGGAGGAACTTGATTGCATCAAGGACTATTGTAAGATTATCACGGTTAGATATAATGGCAGACTTAAGGTGGATTTTGAGGTAGAAGAGGAAGTATATCCTTATACAGCGCTAAAGATGTTTATGCAACCTATTATAGAAAACTCAGTGTATCATGGCCTAGAAGCAACTGAAGGTGAGGTATGGATTCGTATAAAGGGCTGGAGAGAAGAAGAATATGTGCTATTTACGATAACAGATAACGGGGCTGGTATGGAGCCTGAAAAGGTGGAAGAACTAAATCATTTCTTTTTAAATGCCACCAGAGAGGATGTAGAAAAGGTAAGCAAATCTAAGAGTAGTATTGGACTTGCCAATATAAATATGCGTATTCGATTAAATTATGGACCTGAGAGCGGTTTAAGAATACAAAGTACAAAACAAGAAGGTACCAAGGTTTTCGTTAAAATGAAAATTGAAAAATAATAGAATGCCTTCAAGAATTTTGTATTATGTAGCAGGCTATCAATAACGATACAAATCAGTTTCGTTTCATAAAATATAAAATGCTCTAAAGCTAGGTATCATACTGTATGTCAAATAAGAAGTTTGTCTAAGGGCAACTTCTTATTTCTTTCTAGTGGGTATGCTTGCCCAATGTTCACAATCTGATTTTATTACCATAATAACGAATCATATCACATTCCGAAAGCGGCCTTTTTCCTGTAGAATAATAGACAAGGAAGGAGGACATATATGAAGATTAATAAAAATAACAACGATATGTCATCTAAGAATGGATTGGTTATAAATAGGAGAAAAAGGTTGATGAAGGAGATTTGGCACTATAGAAATATCTATCTTCTAATGATGTTTGGCATTGCATTTTTTCTGGTGTTTGCCTATGCTCCTATGTACGGTATCCAATTGGCATTTAAACAGTACAAAATCGGAGAAGGAATTTTTGGTAGTCCATGGGTTGGGTTAGGCAATTTTACAAAACTCTTTGCAAGAAGTGAATTCTGGAATGCCTTAAGAAATACCTTAGAAATTTCAGTGCTTAAATTGCTCTTTGGGTTTCCTGTACCAATTTTGTTGGCCATAGGATTAAATGAAGTTCTTTCTAATAAGTTAAGAAGAGTTTTACAAATTATCTTAACCTTACCTCACTTTTTATCCTGGGTAACTATTGCAGGTATTATGATAGCTATGTTTGCAACCAATGGTGCAATTAATGGAATGTTAGAGGCTCTTGGTGCATCTTCTGTATCTTGGCTAAGTAATGGCGCTGTATTTAGAGGGATTTTAATCTTTAGTGATATTTGGAAGGAAGCAGGGTGGACTTGTATTATCTATATGGCAGCCATTGCTGGAATTGATCCAAGTTTATATGAAAGTGCCAAGATTGATGGTGCCAACCGTTTAAAATGTGCACTACATATTACCTGGCCAGCTATTAAAGGTACTGCAGCTATATTACTGATTATGCAAGTGGGCAATATGATGAATGGTAATTTTGATCAAATCTTCAATTTATATAATCCTACGGTATTTAATTCCGCAGATATTATTGATACTTATATTTATCGTATCACCTTCTTACAATCAGCTGATTATGGAGTTAGTACAGCGGTAGGACTATTTAAGGGAATAACAAACTGTGTACTTTTATTAACTGCTAATTTCTTTGTAGGAAAGATGAATAAAGATGCCAGACTGCTATAAAGCAAATAAAAGAGTAACTCTTATGTGAAATATGATTATGCCATGAAGGCAATAGAATGGAGAGATATATGAATCAGATTACCAAATCGACAGTTAAGAAAAAACGTCAAAGGATCAGCTTGTCTCAGATAGTAATCGTATCCGTGTTCTGTGTCTATGCAGTAATTATTTTCTACCCGTTTTATAATAGTATTCTGCAGTCCATTGTACCATACAAAGTTGCGGTTAGAGAATCTTTTATGCTATACCCTAAGGGATTTGACTTTACTTCCTATGAATTTATATTGGGCTGGAAAACGCTGATTGATGGATTTAAAACCACTTTGATCATTGTAATATTCGGTGTAATATATAATCTTTTCCTTACGGTGACACTGTCGTATACATTGGCAAGACCAATACCTGGAAGACGTTTCGTTAATTTCTTTGTAATTTTTACTATGTTTTTCCAAGGTGGATTGATTCCCGGCTATTTATTAATTAAGAATCTACACCTTATTGATACATATGCAGTAATGATATTACCAATGGGTATCACGGTTATGAATTTGATGATTATGAGAAGCTATTTTCAAGAACTTCCAGAAGAATTAAATGAAGCAGCGAAGTTAGATGGTGCTGGGGAGTTTACAACTTTAGTAAGAATTTACTTACCTTTATCCAAACCCATGCTAGCAACCATCGGACTATATTATGGAGTGGATAGATGGAACGAATGGTATAACGGAATGCTATTTATGCGCTCTGTAGAAAAATGGCCATTGCAGTTACATATTAGAAATATGATGCAGGCAGTCAGCAGCGTTGTAAATCAGATACCTGAAAATGTAAGACCTTCTGTTTATCCTCTAGGGATACAAATGGCAGGCGTTCTAGTATCTATTATACCAATAGCTTTACTTTATCCTTTTTTACAAAAGTATTTTATCAAGGGATTAACCCTTGGTGGAGTAAAAGGTTAAGATATAAATACCGTATGTTACGGGTTTATATAAAATTCAAAATAGACTAGGCAGAGTTACCACTTTTGTGGATACCTGTTTAAAAAAAGAAGGAGGAATTATTGTGAAAAAAATCAAAAAGATTACGGCACTCATACTTATTGCTGTCATGATTATGGGAGGATTGTCAGCTTGTGGTAAGAATAGCAAGGAAGATAATCCGACAAATGGGGATACTGCAACAACGACTACACCTGATAATACAGGAGATACACAAGAAACGAACCCTTATGAAAAGACGCTTAAATTCACAATGAGTACTGTAGATGCAGAAAAAGCTGGTTTAACAGAAGCTGGAGAGCCGGCAGAAAATTTCAAATGGCTTTGTGAGAAATTTAATGTAGAATTTGAATTCTGGCCATTGACTTGGTCTAACTATGTAGATCAGACTCGTATGTGGTTAAATTCTGATTCTGCTCCAGACCTTATGATGTTAGATGTTGCACCTACAAGATATAGCGAATATCTTGCATGGGTAGATGCAGGATTATTTAGAGAATATCCTGATTTAGCAAACTATCCAAATATGAATCATCGTTATGAAAAAATGACAACAGGTAAAATGTTTTCAGTAGATGGTAAACTATATGCATGGCCAGCGTACATGGACTCTGACCAATATAACTACTCTATAGCTACTGGATATACTTATCGTAAAGATTGGGCTCAAGCAGTAGGATTATTCCAAGAAGATGAGACTTATACTTGGGATGAGTGGCAAACATTAGTTAAAACTGTAATAGAAAAAGATCCAGGTAATAACGGTGCAGGTAAGACAATTGGTATCATGTCAAAAGAAAACTGGGCTTTCCCTAAATATGTCGCAGGTAGTATCTCACCTTACATGTTAACATTTAAGCAGGGAACAGATGGAAGCTGGGTATGGGGACCTACACTTCCTGAAAGTTTAGAAGTAGTTAAAACAACAAAGGAAATGTATGACAATGGTTTAATATGGTCAGATCAGCCAATGGTAACTGATAATGATTTTGCGAATAACTTTAATTCTGGTAAATTATTTGCAGCAACTATTTCTAATTCAACTGTAATTGGATTAAATGAAATAGTAGGTTCCTGGGAAGATGCCAATCCAGATTTAAAACCAGAAGATTGCATCAGTTTAGCAGCAGTTGAAGGACAGGATGGAAAACTTTTAACTTGGCAAAATGCAGATCAATGGTCACAGACAGCTATGAATCATAATATATCAGATGAAAAAGCAAAGAGATGGACTGATATGGTTGAATTCCTAGTTTCAGAAGATGGTTATAATTTTAGAAATTTTGGTATTCAGGATGTTGATTGGAAATATGCTGCTGATGGTAGTGTGGAATGTTTATGGCCAACAGATGCAGATGGAAATCAGGTGAATCCTTATGCGTATGGTACATGGCCTTGGGCACGTACGGTAGGTTGTACAGATGGTTTTGAACTTGTTAATCCAGCATTTCCTGAATGGATGAGAAATCTAGTAACTAGACAAAAAGATAAATATGCAGATGCTAGTACAACACTGATTCCTTTGGTGGCAGAATTCTCTTTCTTTACAAATGAAACCTATGATACTGCAGTAGCAGGTTTAGAAGCAGAAATCTATACAAAAGTTGCAGAGTTAATGACTTCTAGCGATATTGAAGCTGATTGGACAAAATGGGTAACACAAAAATCAGCAGAAGTTCAACCTGCAATTGATGAGTTAAATGCAAATCTTAAATAATTATTAGGTATATATTAAGCCTGTCATAATTTATTCATGTATGTGTGTCACTATGCCAGTACTGAATATTCTATGACAGGCTTTTACTACCTTTGGTAATAATTATGGTAAGTAGTGAAGTGGATTACAAATATCCGCTTTGACATGATGAGAAAGCTGGTGTGTGGATGAAAGAAATAGTGAATTTGGAATTAGACGGAACAAGCATTGATCCTAAAATTATTCAGGCAGTAGAGATCACAAAAGCTTATATACAATACGAGGAAGCACCCCTTCCTATCCGTGAAGCAATGTGTCTGAAAAAACAATTTCCATTGTTGCTCAAAGAAATACAGACGCAAGATTTATTTGCTGGGCGTATACCAAGGGATAGAATTCTTTATGTGGGTACGATATGGTGGGGAGCCTATGAAAAAAAATTGGAGGGGCAGTATCTTGAAGGAAAACAAGGAGGATTTTGCTTTGATTTTTCTGCAGTAGAGAAGGACTGTTATACAAAGACAGAAAAAGATATATTAAAGAAACTTTCAGAATTTTGGAAAGATAAGGCGACCATACTACTAGAAAATCATTCCCGTGATGAAGAACTTATGAAGTATGTAGGCGATGACTGCCAGGTGGGGTCAGAAAACATTGGATTTTCCATTGCCCTAGATCTTGATAAGCTTGTACAACTTGGAATACCTGGACTCTTAGAAGAGGTGGATCAAAGACAGGATAAGTTAGCACAAAAAGGAGAAGATACTTCATTTTATGAAGGACTTCATATGGTCCTTGAGATAGCGATTGAGGCATGTCATTATTACGAGTTACAGGCAAGTACCTTTGCTACTAAGGCAGAGGATGATAAAGACAAGAAAAGACTCTTTGATATGGCAGAGGCATTAGGTGCGATAAAAGCCAATCCTCCGAAATCTTTTAGAGAGGCAGTACAGCTAATCTGGATTTATACCATCCTTTCAGGCGGAAAACATTTAGAAGCCTATGGCTTAGACGTAGCACTTGGAGATTTATTTGTGCATGACATTGATCTTGGGATTCTTTCTGAAGAAGAAGGAGTTCTAATGCTACAATCCCTATGGAGACTTTATAATGAAAATGGAGAAGATGCTACGTGTCGTATTATGCTCGGAGGTAAAGGCAGGCGCAATGAAGAGAATGCCAACTGTTTTTCTTATATAGCTATGGAAGCAACAGCAAGACATAAGCGTGTGACCCCACAGCTTACACTGCGTTTTTATGAAGGGTTAGAAGAAGGTCTTCTGAAAAAAGCCTATGATACAATTAATGAAAGTTATACTTTTCCGTTATTATATAATGATGAGGTTATAATACCGGGCGTGGCACAAGCATTTGGTATTTCTGAAAAAATTGCAGAGCGTTATCATCCATTGGGTTGTGGAGAATATATGATAGCGAATAGTAGCCCGAGTTTACTTGATTGCGTATGGAATATACCAAAAGCTTTAGAAGCTGCACTGAGAAATGGTTATAGTTCTAAAGGAAAGCTAATTGGTCCTAAAACTGGTACCAATGATAACTTTGATACGTTTGATAAACTTTATGCTGCCTTTGAAATACAAATCAAGTTTGCTGCTCATTTGGTGGCTAAGGCATATGAGAATATATGTCATACTTTAAAAAAGAATGGAGCCTTTTTATTTGCCAGTCTATTAACGGATGATTGTATTAAAAGGGGTAAGCCAATTATGGATGGAGGTGTGAGGTATTTAGGTGGATGTGTCATGGGACATGGATATTCTAATGCAGCCGACGCGCTAACCGCCATTAAAAAGTTAGTCTATGAGGAAAAACGTTTTACTTTGGACCAACTAGTTAATATATTGGATTCTGACTTTCAAGGGTTTGAAAATGTACGAAGGCTACTACTTAATGCACCAAAATACGGAAACGATATGGAAGAAGCGGATGAAATGCATGGGGTTATGTGGAAACTAATTCATTCAGCTATTAGAGAAGCGGGTGATACATCTGAATTAGATTTTTTAATTGCCAGCAGTGTGAATCCTGGAGGACATGGTATGGGATTTTTAACAGATGCCACTGCGGATGGTCGCAGAAAAGGCCAGGCATTTGCTATAGGCAATTCTCCTACGGCTGGTGTTGACCAGAAAGGGCTTACAGCCCTCTTAAACTCTCTTGCTAAAACCGATCCCGTTAATGGGGGAGCTGTTTCTAATATAAAAATTTCAAGAGAATTCTTTACCCAGGAGAGAGACAAATTAGAGGCTTTATTTGGAACTTTCTTTGCTAAGGGCGGTATGCAGGCAAATGTGTGTGTGGTAAATAAAGGGGATTTAGAAGCTGCCATAAAAGAACCAGAAAAATATGCCCATGTACTTGTGCGTGTAGGTGGATGGAGCGCTCGTTTTGTTGATCTAGACCCTAAGGTTCAAGAAGAGATTATTGAAAGAACATTATATTAAAAAGGGCATTATATTAAAAAGGACATTATTTTAAAAGGACATTTTATGAAAGTAATTCGTGTTTTGAATTAGAAGTTTGAGTATGTCATGAAAAGTCCGAAAGAACAATGAGTAGAGAATGGGGTGTAAAAATGAACAATAAAGGTTTGATATTATCAATTGAAAGAGCTTCTGTACATGATGGACCTGGACTAAGAACTACCATTTTTCTTAAGGGCTGTCCTCTTCATTGTCTCTGGTGTCACAATCCAGAATCTCAGTGCTTTAGGCCTGAATTATTTTATGTTGGAGCAAAATGTAAATACTGTGGTTCTTGTGAGAATATATGCCGAAAGAGCTGTCATAAGGTTTCTAATGCAGAACATTTCATTGACAGAACAGAGTGCACAGGCTGCAAAGAATGCGTCGCTAATTGTCCTTATTCTGCATTGGAGATGAAAGGGGAAGAGGTAGATGTGGAAGCAATTCTTATAGAGGTTGAAAAAGACAGGCAATATTATAAGGCCACGGGAGGTGGATTGACACTATCAGGAGGAGAACCTCTCTCTCAATATGATTTTGTAAGAGAGCTTCTTTTGGAGTCAAAAAAAAGGGGGCTACATAATTGTCTAGAGACCTGTGGGCATATACCAACAGAAAAGTTGATGGATATTAGAGAGCAGGTAGATATCTTTTTATATGACTTTAAAGAAAGTGATTCAGAAAGGCATAGGAGGTTTACTGGGGTTGGTAACGAGTTGATACGAAAGAATTTGTATGAGCTAAATCAAAAAGGCTCTAAGATAATCCTACGTTGTCCCATAATACCTGGTCTAAATGATAGAAATGAACATTTCTTAGAAATTGCAAGAATAGCAAATGATTTAGAAAATATAATAGAAATTAATATAATGGCTTATCATTCCTTTGGAAGATCAAAAAGTAAAAACATTGGAAAAGAGTATCCTCTTGAGGGGGTAGAGACAGTGGATATACAAAAGGCTAATAGCTGGGTTAGTTTAATCCAGAATAATACAAGTGTGCTTGTAAAAAGAGGTTAGGTATTTTTGTTTCTTCTTATTCACCTATTTAAAATCTTATCATATTATAATAACAAGATTGCTAATTTGAGAGGAAACCAAAGAATGGATAAGTTTTATTCCGAGATTGATCCCAGTCATAAGGGTGATGCAGAGTATATAAAGGAACAGCAATTTACCCCGGGAGGTCCAGGAAGACCAGGAGGTCCAGATAGACCAGGAGGCCCAGGAAGACCAGGAGGCCCAGGAGGTCCAGGAAGACCAGGAGGCCCAGATAGACCAGGAAGACCAGGAGGCCCAGGAAGACCAGGAGGTCCAGGAGGCCCAGGAGGTCCAGGAGGCCCAGGAAGACCAGGAGGTCCAGGAGGTCCAGGAGGTCCAGGAGGTCCAGGAGGTCCAGGAAGACCAGGAGGTCCAGGAGGCCCAGGAAGACCAGGAGGCCCAGGAGGCCCAGGAAGACCAGGAGGCCCAGGAGGTCCAGGAAGACCAGGAGGCCCAGGATTTGCACCGCCAGCATTTATACCTACATTGCCAGATTCTTTTGATAGCTATTCCGACACATTAAGAAGTGGTGGAGGGATCTCAAATCTTAGATTTTGTTTGAATAATTTCACGTATATTTGGCTTGTAACTGGTAGTAATTTCTGGTTCTATCCAA
>JBKEAO010000174.1:0-8938 GCA_047972335.1 Anaerocolumna sp.
AATACAATAAATTATGCCTTAGAAAGTGACGACCCACTTTCCATCGTTCCTAGCCAGGATACCATAGGCCATGGCACAATGCTTGCTGGTTTATGCGCAGGCTCACCCAATGAAGCGTATGGTTTCTCTGGAATTGCAACAGAGGCTGAATTTATAATAGTCAAATTAAAAGAGGCAAAACCTTACTTAAGGTCTTTTTTTGAGATTCCTCCATCAGCAATCTGTTATCAAGAAAATGATGTGATTATGGCGATCAAATACTTAGACTCCATAGCGACTAGACTTGACAAGCCCTTAGTCATATGTATCGGTATCGGAACCTCGCAAAGCGACCATACTGGCAATAGAATTGTAACAAGATACTTATCCTCTCTTTCCACCAAATTCGGGCGTGGCATTGTTACTTCTGGCGGCAATGAAGCCAATAGAGCTTCCCATTACTATGGAGATATTATGCCCTCCTCTACCTACGATCATGTCATATTAAATGTAGGCGCAGAGGAACCTGGCTTTACCATGCAATTCTGGGGTACCTCCCCCAATCGTTTTTGGATTGACATTTATACCCCTTCTGGAGAATTTCTATCTAGAGTACCACCCATTTCCGGAAAAACCATTATACCATTTCATGAAAATACCACCTTGATTATTGATAGTCAGATCAAGGGACTTTCTTCTAATGAACAATTTATTATTATGCGCTTTCATAATCCCATGGCAGGACAATGGAACTTCTATGTTTATGGCGAGACTGGTGATTTACCCATGGAATTTCATATATGGTTACCCATTCACAACTTTATTAGTAGTAATACCAATTTTTCTAACCCAAGCAATTATACCACCATAACTGTACCCGGAAATTCTCCTAACATCATCACAACAACCGGATACGATTCTAGCGACCAAACACTTTATCATTATGCCAGCAAAGGCTTTACAGTACTTAATTATCCAAAGCCAGATGTAGCCGCACCTGGGGTTAATATTTTATGCCCTTATTTAAACAATACCTTTGCTTATGGAACCGGAACAAGTCTTTCTGCTGCTTACACCTGTGGGATTTTAGCTATACTTTTAGAATGGAGTATTGTAAATAATAATCTTCCTCAAATGAATAACATATTATTAAAGAAAATTGTGACAGAAAGTGCAGTAAGAAACCCTAAGAATCATTATCCTAATCCTGATTGGGGATATGGAATGCTTAATATGAAACATATGAAAGAGACAATAAGCGAATTTTTAGATACCACATGAACTTCATACCTTTATATATAAAATAATCATAGGCCTTCTATGTACAAAACACAGAAAGCCTACTAGTGATGACCTTAATCTCATTCTTTTATTACATACTCTTTTAATAATTTAAGGGTATTCTCTAAGCCCTTTTTATGGGTTCTCTCCACGCCATGAGATGCATGGATTCCTTGTCCAATGAGTGCAGCCTTTATATTATTACCACCTCTTAGTGCTGCAGATGCGTCTGAGCCGTAATGGGGGAAAATATCAACTGCATAATCAAGGTTTTGTTCCTTTGCTAATGCAATTAATTTAGATGTAAGCTCATAATCATATGGTCCAGAGGAAACTTTGGCACAAATGGATACCTTATACTCATCACAGCTTAAGTCATCTCCAAGTGCTCCCAGATCTACCGCCATAAACTCTGTTACATCTTGAGGAATCCAACTTGCGCCAAACCCTACTTCTTCATAATTACTAATTAATACTGTAATCTTTCTCTTAGGCGTTAGATTTTCCTCTGTCAATTCTTTTAGTAATCCAAGTAAAACTGCTACAGACGCTTTATCATCTAGATGTCTGGATTTAATAAATCCTGACTTGGTATATTCAAATTTAGGATCAAAACTAATATAATCTCCATTACAAATACCAAGCGCAGTGACATCACTTTTACTTTTTACCAATTCATCAATGCGAATTTCCATGTTCTTTTCTGAGCGCTCTAATGTTTTTGCATCATCATAACTATGTACAGATGGACTCTTAGATAGGATGGTACCAGTATATTCCTTTCCATCTCTTGTGTGAATTTTACAATAAGAGCCCTCTACACTATGCATAGTATATCCACCTACAAGCGCAAAACGTAGTAAACCATCACTTGTAATAGACCGAACCATGGCTCCTAAGGTGTCTACATGAGCTGAAAGCAAAAGACTTTCTGTATTTTCTTTCCCCTTCACCTCAATTATCAAACCACCTTTATTGCTGTATGTGCAAGAAAGTCCAAAGCTTTCTGCCTCTTTCTTCACATATTCCATCACTTCTTTTGTAAAACCTGAAGGACTAGGGATATTCACAATATCTTCTAGCACCTTTATCATATAATCCATTGTTTCCAACTTAATTTCTCCTTGTATAATTGTTAATATTTAATTAATATAGCACGGCATGGTGCACCATCGCTACCACCAAGTTTTAGCGGCGGAGCTGATAAAAAATAGTCTCCAGCAGGTACCTCAGCTAACCTAATTCCCTCAAGAATTACCACTTCACTACGAAGTAATTCCAGATGTACCTCCATTGGAGCCGTTGTAGGTCCCACACTTTGTGACTCAATACCAATTAGTTGAATATTATATTGATTGAAAAGCCTTGCAATTTCAATGGTTACAACAATATCCCCTTTTAACAATACTCTCTTTTGACTTTTCTTAATTCGTTCCTCCATATGAGAAAGTTCTGGTTGATTTGAAAAAGAAAGCACTGTACAATCCCCAATACATTTACACAAATCTAATTCATCAACTGTTTTACCCTCTTCTATAAAGTGAAAAGGCGCATCTATATGTGTGGCATTGTGGGCACACATATTCAAAACCGTTAAATTACAAGGCTCACCATCCTTTATTTTCATCTGTCTCTCATAGGTTGGTGCTACGTCTCCAGGATACACTTCTCCAGTAAATAGTTCCTGGGTAATATCATAAATCTTCATTTTTACACCCCATATATATCACAGGTTTTCCTGTGATACTGCCACATATAAAGATGAGCAAAAGAATCCCTTTGTGGCAACCTTTCCATTAATAAATATTCTTTTTCTCTTTTTCTCCCAATAAATCTTTTTATAGTGAAAAACCATCTAAATATGGAAAAGACGAATATTTAGATGGTCTAGTCCAAATTAATATCAAGCTCCACAGGACAATGATCGCTACCTAATATATCCTTATGAATCTTACTGTCAGTTATGTTTGTTTTTAGAATATCTGATACCAAAAAGTAATCTATACGCCAACCAGCATTTTTCTCTCTCGCCTTAAACATATAAGACCACCAGGTATAAGCCTCCGTCACATCTGGATAAAGATATCTAAAAGTATCAACAAATCCACTGCCAAGAAGTGTGGTCATCTTCTCCCTTTCTTCTATAGTAAACCCTGCGTTCATGGTATTGGTCTTTGGATTTTTTAGATCAATCTCTGTATGGGCTACATTAAGATCACCACATACAATAACTGGTTTCTTCTCATTAAGCGTTAATAGATACGCTCTAAAATCCTCTTCCCATTCCATGCGATACTCTAATCTTGCCAATTCCCTCTTAGAATTAGGCGTATAGACTGTAACCATATAGAACTTATCATACTCTAGTGTTATGACTCTACCTTCATCATTATGTTTATCAAGTCCTAAATCATAGGACACACTTAATGGCTCTTTCTTGGTAAAAATAGCAGTGCCTGAATACCCCTTTTTCACAGCACTGTTCCAATATTTAAAATACCCTTCTACGTTAACCTCTGCTTGATCTGGTTGCATCTTTGTTTCCTGTAGACAAAATATATCAGCATCCATCTTATGAAAAAAATCTTCAAAACCTTTGGTTAAGCAAGCTCGTAAGCCATTTACGTTCCACGAAATTAATTTCATATAAGTTTATTCTCCTTTCACTCTTAGCATTCTCTTAGCATTCTCTTTACTTTCTCTCTAAAAATATCACTTTCCTATCGTTAGACTTCTGATAGTAAAATATTTTGCAGTTCTTTCATATCCTGTGCAATCTTATTGGCACCGGCAAGTTCTAATTCTTCCCTATCACCAAATCCATATAAAACTCCAACAGATTTCAAACCATTTTCTTTGGCACCAAGGATATCATGTAGTCGATCACCCACCATGACAACCTCATCTATATCAGTAATTTGATTCTTTTCAAGAGCATAACGAATTACATCTCCCTTTTTCCCTCTTGTCCCATCTAAACTTGAGCCACACATATCTGTAAAATATATATCCAGTCCAAAATGCTCCATTATTAAAATAGCATATTTTTCAGCTTTAGAAGTAGCAAGTATTAGCTTTTTCCCTTCTGCTACCAAAGTCTTTAATACATCTTCAATGCCAGGATACACTACATTTTGATACATCCCAGTCTTAGCAAAGCATTTCCTATACCAACCAATTGCTTCTTCTGTTTTCTTTTCATCAAATCCCCAGAATTCCATCAGCCCTTCTTTTAAAGGCGGTCCAATATGCTTTCTAAGACTTGTTAAATCCTGCACTTCAACACCCATATGTCCTAAGGCATATTGCATAGATTTTGTAATACCCTCTTCAGGGTCTGTTAAGGTTCCATCTAGGTCAAACAAAATATATTTAATCATATTCATACCTTTCTAATCTAATCTTACTTTATTTTAAAGGTTAGGATAAAAAAAAGCAAGATGTTGCGCATAAAACGACATGGGCTAACCTATATCAAATCATTGACCTTTGTTCTCCTATCTAGTATACTACACCGTAGCAGAGTACGATACACATCTGCAATACGAAAAGATAGGATGAAAATAATGAAAACTCTATATATTTCAGATTTAGATGGAACCTTATTAAATAAAGATGCAATCCTTTCTGACTATACCATTGAAACCATAAATGATCTAATACACAGAGGCCTTCATTTTTCTGTCGCTACTGCAAGAAGTGCAGCAACTGTTAAGAAAATGTTAGAACCTCTAAAGCTAACCATCCCTGTGGTACTTATGAATGGTGTAGTTATTTATGATTTACAAAAAGAACAATACTTAAACATAAATTATCTAACCAGCGACAGCTTAGATTATATTTATACAACATTAAAGGATTTCTCACTAACAGGTTTTATATATGAGATCAAAGACAATACCCTATGTACCTACTATGAGACCTTGACCAATAGAGCCATGAAAGACTTTCATGACGAAAGAGTTGCCTTATATTACAAGAAATTTATACAGGTAAAAGACTTTATTGAAGTTTTAAATGAAAACACCATATATGTCACTCTTATGGATACCTGGGAAAATCTATCACCAGTAGTTGACAAGTTAAGTCATCATCCTGAGATTAGTACTGCCTTTTATAAGGATATTTACGTAAAAGAAGATATTTGGTTTCTAGAGATTTTTAGCGAGAAGGCGACGAAATATAATGCAGTCAAATATTTACGTGATGTGCTTCATTATGACAGAATTGTTGGATTTGGTGATAACACGAATGATATCCCATTATTTAAAGCTTGTGATACTGCTCTTGCAGTTAACAATGCCAAAGAAGAGGTTAAGGCTTTGGCGGATTCTATTATTGAAAGCAATATAGATCACGGCGTGGCCAACTATTTAAGAAAGGCGTTTCAGGATGAATACGAAAATATATAAAACCCCCATAGGGAACATTAGCATGACTGAAGATGGGAATGCAATCACAAGTGTTGATTTTGTTGAAGATAGGAATGCAACTACATGTGTTGATTCTATTGAATATGAGAATGCAACTACATGTGTTGATTCTATTGAATATGAGAATGCAACTACATGTGTTGATTCTATTGAATATGAGAATGCAACTACATGTGTTGAATTTGTTGAAGATGGATGTGAAAGCACAAGTGTTGAAACTCCTATATTGGCATGGGCTTATAAAGAACTTATGGAATATATGAATGGTAATAGACAAGAATTTACTGTACCACTTAATCCATCTGGTACACCTTTTCAAAAAAAGGTGTGGGAGGTTCTTAGAAGTATTCCTTATGGAGAAACTCTAAGTTATAAGGAGGTGGCAGAAAAAGCTGGCAATTCCAAAGCATGTCGTGCCGTGGGCATGGCCAATAATAAAAATCCCATTCCAATCATGATACCTTGTCACCGGGTAATTGGCTCAAATGGTAAATTAGTTGGGTATGGCGGTGGGCTTCCTATAAAGATTAGGTTATTAAATATAGAAAAATGTTATTTTATAAATGAATATGAAATTACTTAAACTAGTACTGTTTGCATATTCATTTTATCATAAATAAATTAAATATCATTAAATATCATTCCGGCATCTGTTGTACGAAAGGGTGTCACGGCATCGAAACAGGAGAATCAAGAAATCCATGGAAAAGCTAGCAAAACAATTAACTATACGATATTCTTTTATACAGGCAACCTACTGGATCTGCCAATGTGCAATTAATAGCTTTGCCGCAATTTTTTTACAATCAAAAAATATTAATAACACCTGGATCGGTATAATACTGGCATTAGCCGCAATTTTATCTATTGTCTTACAACCAGTAATATCATCCTTTGCCGATAAGACTAAGACCATGTCGCTTAGAACAATCATTCTGCTATTAATGTGTACCGTCTTTTTCCTAACTATTTTATTATATGTTTTACCGGATACCTTTTTATTTATTGCCATTATTTTTATAATCATTAATGCCATTCAGTTTACCCTAAATCCACTTTATAACTCTTTGGCACTAGAATATATGAATATGGGCGTACCAATGAATTACGGTCTTGCCAGAGGAATGGGCTCAATTACCTTTGCCTTTATGTCCTCTACCCTTGGATATTTGGTTAGTTCCTTTGGAACCAAAGTGATTATACCTGTATTTCTCATCGGATACTCTCTTTCCTTGCTATCCGTGTACATATTCAAGATTACCATACCTGAGAATTTACTAGCTTCCATACCCCAGCGTAGTACAGATCTTGAGGATTCTGTCTCTGATTTAGAGGACAAACCAACAGGTCTATTAACCTTTTTCATAAAATATAAGAAGTTTGTTATTTTTTTACTTGGTGTTGCTATGCTATTTTACTCACATAGCTTAATCAATACCTATCTCATTAATATCATGGAGAATGTAGGCGGGAACAGTTCTGATATGGGTATATCCCTATCCATTGCTGCAGGTCTTGAACTACCTACCATGGCACTTTTTATTTATATCGTTAGA
This sequence comes from Anaerocolumna sp., assembly GCA_047972335.1. Taxonomy (GTDB): domain Bacteria; phylum Bacillota; class Clostridia; order Lachnospirales; family Lachnospiraceae; genus Anaerocolumna. The sequence goes on from JBKEAO010000174.1 coordinate 7,250, forward strand.
AAAATAAAATGTACAACTTTAATAAAAATCAGTGCCTTCTTCTTTTTTATAAAAGCACTTATCACCTTAATGGCTCCCAATGTATTTATGGTTCACTTTTCTCAATTGTTTCAACTCCTTGCTTTTGCCCTATTCACACCAGCTTCCATCTATTATGTAAATGACCTTGTCAGTGTAAAGGACAGAGTAAAAGGCCAATCCATGTTAGGGGCTGCATATATTGGGTTAGCTGGAACAATGGCCAATGTAACAGGGGGGCGAATACTAGATCATCTTGGCGTGTCTGAGATGCTACTAATCGGAACTGTTGTAACTGCCATAGGCATTATATTCATATGTATATCTGTGAACGAAAAAGTAGAGAATACTCAGTATGCAGGGAATAATTAGGAATGCCATGAATTATGAATGCAATGAATTATGAATGCTATGAATATATACAGAGCATACATTACTACAGTGTTTCATAAAAAAAGCTCCAAGAATTTAGCATTATAAATGGCTGAATTTCTTGGGCTTTATTTTTTAAATATATTATCATAAACATAGATTTTAATAAACAATCTTTTTAAGCTTGCTTTCGTATTCTTCTTACACTAACTGGTATATTAATAACCTTTTGTAATGGTTCCCAAACTAATACAGATATACCAAAATCAATCATACTATGAACTACTGTACCAAGGCCAACTAGGATAATTACTGAGAAAAAGAATCCTTTTTGTTGATAAATCTCTGTAACATTGCCACCCCAATAGAATAAAGACACTACTACAACCTCACAAATGGCATGAATAATTCCTATTAAAAGACCAAATATAATAGTTCCAGATGTGGTACTTAATTGCTTTTTATTTTTCTTTAATATAATAGATCCTACTGCTACAAAAACAATATGACTAAGGGCACGTAAAACTATAATAAGTGGAAATCCTGCTATAAAGAAACCTAGCGTTGTAATTAATGAAACAGGAATAGCTACATACGGTGATATAAACATGGCAATAAATATTGCCACATGGCTAGCTAGTGTATAAGACGCCGGTGGTATTACAATCTTTGGTGCAAACATAGGTATAATAATACCTATAGCACAAAGGAGCCCAGCAATTGTCATAGTTACAACATTATTATTTTTTACGTTCATAAGAATCCCCCTGTCCTAGTAAATAAATACAAAGTTATAAGTTATACTAGTTTTATAATATCTTTTATCGAGCTGTCTTGTCAGCTGTAATGACATTTGTATTGTATGCTATTGATAGAATTTTGTCAAGATAAATATACTATTATTATTTTATTTTTCTGATTGATTCGTGGTAAATATACTATTATTATTTTATTTTTTCTGAAAAATATTTAAGTAAATACTTGAATGATTAATTTGGAATTTTAATTTTTGAAGTGAACTTATTTCAATTCTCAGAGCCAAACTATATTGATATTATGATTGATTAGTTCTCATGATTCTTACGGTTCTCATAGTTTTTATAGTTTTTATAGTTTTTATAGTTATCATGATTTTTATAGATCTCACATTTATTATAGTTTTTTAATTTCAAATATTATATAATGCTTTTATTAAACCATAGCAATAGATAATTAAGAGATAATAATTGACCTAAGACAAGAAATCGGGAGGACTATTTTGAATTCTATAAACAAAAAGTACAGTGTAAAGAGACCAAA
>JBKEAO010000165.1:0-10818 GCA_047972335.1 Anaerocolumna sp.
ATATGGGTATGGCAGTGTTTCACGATGGACTAAGGCCAGTTATACCAGAGTACATAGAAGGCAGAATGAAACGAAGTGAGCTAAGCTCCATTGCCTTTGGATTAAGTGTTGGATTTATCGCATCTGTTGGTATTGCACATACACTGCCAACGGGCATACTAAATCCTTGGTTATTGTTTTTGACCACCGACATATTAGGGGTTATTGCAAAGAAAAAATGGCTGGCACCAATTCTTGGTGGAGCATGGGGTGCCTTAACCATAACGTCCTTAGGACTTATTAACACAGTACTGACAGGGTTACCTGTTGACTTAATTGGAGCTATGGGAGCGCTAAGTGATCCGATTGTTTCAGCTTTTGCCCTATTTCCACTCATTGCAATTTTTACTCAATTTGGTGCAAAGAAGGGTGCCATTGCCACTACAATTACTTTATTGGTTCGCCAGTTAGTTGCTACTTTTACAACCATATATCCTGAGTCCATTCAAGTTTTTGTCGGTGTAGTCTTACTCATAGCTTTTGCTATTATGAACGATAAGAAGAATCCAGTAAAAGCTGATGATGAGGCGGTTAATGTATTTTCAGAAAGAACGGAAAGAATTAAAAAGAATGTAATATGGCTTATGATTGGTGGTGCCATTATTGCAGTAGCTTGTAATATAGGCGTATTTGCAGGTTCTGACGTTTCTATCTATATGCTGTCAGAAGCTCATAAGGCAACAGATCCAGAGGTGGCAAAAACACTAACCCAGCAAGCTTCCATTGCAGAGTTTATGCGTGGATTAGGTTTTATTCCTTTGATTGCTACAACAGCTATTACAACTGGTGTTTATGGTATTGCAGGTTTAACTTTTATCTACCCTGTAGGTTATTTAATGCCCAATCCGATTTTAGCTGCAGTTGGTGGAGCTCTTGTGATTTTATTAGAAGTTTCTTTACTTGGTGTGATTGGAAAAGTACTTGGTAAATTCCCTTCTATTAGAGCCTCCTCTGATAACATTCGTTCTGCAATGACAACAGTAATGGAGTTTGCACTTTTAATTGGAGCAATTAATGCTACAGTTAAAATGGGTGGATATACGGGCTTCTTTATTGGAGCCATGATCTATTTTATCAATGAATTGACTGGCAGAAGAATCATGAAGATGGCAATTGGACCAGTAGCTGCGATTGCTACAGGCATTATTCTAAATATTTTACATATTGTTGGGTTATTTGCAGTGTAATTTATAAACAGGAAGAACTTGGTGTTTCGTTGCATGTGGTGTAAGGTGTTTAGTAAGAAAAATTCTAAAATAGAATAAGTTTCTTCACCTTGCACTACCAATCATGGAGATTAGAATGATACAAACAGTGAATGGAAATGTAGAAGAACTTGGAATTACCATGAGTCATGAGCATATCATGATTGATTTAAGGCGAGTACGTGGTGATCAGGAGTCTTATATCCTAGAAGAAGACTTGGCAGTGAGTGAACTCCTTCGGGCCAAAGAGTTAGGGGTAAGTGCAATCATCGAGCTTACTTGTAATGATATGGGTAGGGATGTAAAGAAGTTAAAGGAGATTTCAATACGAACAGGTATTCATATTATATGCGCTACAGGCTTTTATATAAAGGATTATCATACAGACCTTATAAAACATGCCAAAGTAGAAGAAATAGAAGAGATTTTCATAAAAGAATTACAGGTGGGAATTGAAGATACTCAGATTAAGGCTGGTATTATTGGAGAAATTGGATATAGCAGAAATGAAAGTAACAATAGCGAAGAAAAAGTACTAAGGGCAGCAGGAAGAGCTTCCATAAAAACAAAGGCCTGTGTTAGCACCCATTGTGATATGGGTCTTTTAGGAAAAGAACAACTAAGAATTATGCAAAATACTGGTATGAATAGCGACAAGATCATATTGGGGCATACAGATTTAGTTGGGTCTGTTGCATATCAGGTATCCTTATTAGAGTCAGGTGTGAATTTGGCTTTTGATACAATTGGTAAGACTAGTTATTTACCTGATGAAAAAAGAGCAGAAGGTATATGTAGGTTATTGGATAAAGGATATGGAGATAAGATACTATTATCTCAAGATGTATCTAGAAGATCCTATTTAAGGATGAATGGCGGAGCAGGTTATTGCAAAGTAATGGAAAGTTTTATTCCTCTTCTCTTTAAAATGGGAGTAAGTAGAGCAGAAATAGATAAAATGTTAATAGATAACCCTAGAAGAATATTGGAAATGGGGAATTAGAATGTTCTTAAGTACATTAATAAAAAGAAACCGTAATTTCATTGATTTTATAAAAGCATCTCATGAAAATGGTGAAATGCAGCCAGATTCATTTATATTAGATGTGGATCAAATTCTGCACAATGCGGTTTTAATAAAGGAAGAAGCTGATCAATATCAGATTGAATTATTTTTTATGTTAAAGCAAATAGGAAGAAATCCTTACATTGCAAAAAAACTAATTGAAATCGGGTATAAAGGGGCTGTTGTTGTAGATTTTAGAGAAGCAGAAATTATGATGGATCATGGAATACCCATATGTCATTGTGGGCATCTTGTACAAGTGCCTCATAGTTTATTAACAAAGTTTATCGGTTATGGAATAGAATACATGACTGTGTATTCAATAGAAAAAGCAAGAGAAATTGATAAAGTGTGTTCTGTATTAGGAAAGAAACAGAAGATATTACTTAAATTTATTGATTCACAATGTATGATATATCCATCCCAAGAAAGTGGCTTTCACTACAATGACATAGCGTATATAACTGAGGAGCTTTTAGAACTAAATCATATTGAGATTGCAGGGGTTACAGCCTTTCCAGCCTTTTTATATAATGAAACAACACAGGAAATCGAGGTAACCCATAATAGTATTGTATTAGAAAAAGCAGCTGTATATTTAGAAAAACATTTGCAGTATAAAATGCATAGGAATTTGCCCTCCTGTACCCAAAAATCAATGATGAAAAAGATACATACCCTTTGGGGAACCCAAGGAGAACCGGGTAATTCCATGACTGGAACTACGCCAAATAATACCAACGGAGGTTGTGAGGAAATACCAGCAATTGCATATTTGACAGAAATATCCCATCTCTATGAAGGTAGAAGCTATTGTTATGGTGGTGGATTATATGCTAGAGGGAAAGCACAAAAAGCAATTGTTTTTGATAATAATAAGGAACAAGTAGTTGATGTGAATATGCCAAATCCTGAAAATATAGATTATTATTTTTCCCTAGAGTATAAAGGCACGGTATCTAGTACAGTAATTATGAGTTTTAGAACACAGATCTTTGATACAAGGAGCCAGGTAATACTAGTAAAGGGACTTCTTGAAAATGCACCTAAGATTTTAGGGATATATGATTCTGGAGGAAGATTAGTAGGTGAGCAGAATGCATAAACGATGTATAGTTATTGTGTTAGATGGACTTGGAATTGGAGAAACAGAGGATGTAAGTCAAGTAAGGATACAGGATAGAGGAGCAAATACATTAAAAAGTATCATAAATCATGGGAAGGAATTGCATATTCCTAATTTGATAAAACTTGGCCTTTGTGAAACCTTATCCTTTGAGGAAGAAAAGGATTACAGCAGGTGGTACCACTCTGCATTTTCTAGAATTAAATTTGCCCATTACGGTGCGGATACTTATTATGGACACCATGAAATTATGGGGAGCAAACCAGTAAAGCCAGTTCCACAAAGGTTTCAGGATACAATAGAAAAGGTCTATCAAGTGTTAATAGAAGCAGGGTATACAGTTGAAAAAATAGGCGAAGAGAAAAAACAGATACTTATGGTAAACCAGGTGATGACTGTTGCAGATAATATAGAATGTGATTTGGGTATGGCATTTAATGTTACTGCGAGTCTTGATCATGTATCGTTTGAAGAAGTTGTTAAAGTAGGAAAAATCGTTAGAAAAGTAGTTATGGTACCTAGAGTCATTGCCTTTGCAGGAAGAGAAATAGATATACATAAAATTTTAGGAGCAATGGAATTTAGAGGTGATTTTACTGGTATCAATGCCCCTAAAAGTGGGGTATACGACAAGGATTATCATTGTATTCACCTTGGATATGGTATTGACCCATTAAGGCAAGTACCATATGTACTCAGTAAAAGTGGAATTGATACGTATCTCATTGGAAAAGTTGCAGATATAGTTGAAAATAAAAAAGAACACACATTTCCCATGGTTCAAACAGCCAAAGTCCTTGAGAAGGTATTAGAATTAATGGATCAGGAAGGCTTTATTTGTGCAAATGTCCAGGAAACGGACCTTAGTGGTCATGCACAGAATGTAGATCGTTATGCAGGTATATTAAATATAGCAGATACCTATATAGGAAAAATTATGGATAAAATGGGGGAGGATGATTTGCTAATGGTAATTGCTGACCATGGCAATGATCCACTCATTGGACATTCTAAGCATACTAGAGAATATGTTCCGCTACTGGTATATGGTAAAGGGGTAGGAAGACAGGGAAGATTTGAGGAACAAAATACACTGGCAAATGTTGGCGCCACCGTGTGTCAGTATTTTGGATGTGACTATGATTTATATGGCAATGGATTTTTATTTGGTAAGGTAAAGAATTAGAGATATGTATATTTAGTTGGCGACCTTCCCCCAGAAGTTGATAAATCCGTGGTAAAGTGCATAACTTTACCACGAATTTTTTTTTAAAATTTGTATCATTTAAAGTATTTCATAATTTACATATGTATTTTTACATATTTGTCGTCCCAAAATTGGATTTTAAATAGTTTTTGATATAGTAGTAATAATCAAAATGGCAAAAAAATTGTTTATATTGCTATAAATTAAATCAATATTTTTTAATATTCTAGAGAATTTTAAGGTGAAATATCTCATTATGGTTGAAAATAAGTAGTTATTATGAATTATAGATTGGAAAATAATGCTACATCTGTATATTATTGATAATAAGATAAATTATTTTAAGACTATGTATAATAGTCACCATTTAATTATACTATTATGGGTGTTGGGTGTGTAGTGAACAATGGAGTTATTTATCTTATAATGATAATTGGAGGCGATATATCATGAAGAGAAGGTTAAGGAACAAAGTATATGCTTATGTTCTGACATTAGCTATTGTTTTTAGTAATTTGTCAGGATTTACATTACCAGTATATGCTGAAAGTAATGGTGGAGATTACACGAATTACGCAACTGATGAAGTGGTTGGATATTACAATTTTGGCACTGACGTTACTGCCGATACGATTTATACAACCGAAACAGGTTATGGGTTTGGTGATGTTACCTATCCCGACGCAGCAAAAGGCTGGGTGAGTAATGTTTACTATCCAAGGGTGGCGGTGATTACTGGTTCGGCAATCTATGTGAATAAACCTGCTTTGGAAGAGCCAGCAGAGGAGTTGGGAATTAATAGTAAGGTATGGACTGAGACAGAGACATCAGGATCTGGTATATATACCTATGAAAATACCTCTGCATTTAATGTAGATTTAGCAAATGCAGACTATAATGTAAAAATTACTTTTACCAATCCTACAGCATCTAGTTATACAGCTTATGTAGAGGCGGAAGATATAACAAAACAGACTGAAATTGTAGTAGCTCCAGGTTCCTCAGTTGAAGCTAATGTGACAGCAGTTCTTGTAGATGGTCAATTGAATTTTAAATTTTTAGCAAAGAGTACCGCATTAGACGAGACTACGGCTGCTTTACAAACAGTTTATGTAAGCAATGTACAGATAACAAGACTTGCTACAAATCAAGTAGAGGATAAACCTACTGTATTTATAGCATCCGATTCTACTGTACAAACCTATGAGTCTTCCTATTATCCACAAGCTGGATGGGGACAAACTTTATATAGTTTTTTTGGGGATTTTATTGGTGAATCAGAAGCAGATGATTGCAATTATAGTCAATCACAGCTTTATGAGACAGAAAATGTATACATAGAAAATAGAGCAATCGGTGGAAGAAGTTCAAAGTCTTTTATAGAAGAAGGAAAGTTAGATGATCTTTTAGAAGACATCAAACCAGGTGATTATCTACTGGTACAATGGGGGCATAATGATGCTACATATACTAGACCAAATCGTTATGTATCATCCGCTGATTTTGAAGAACAATTACAATATTATGTAAATGGTGCAAAACAAAGAGGTGCAACCTGTATTTTGGTTACACCAGTTGCAAGATATAGTTATAATGAAGATGGTACCTTTAACAGTAGTTTTGAAGATTATCGTCAGGTAATGCTTAAGATGGCTTTCGAACAAGGCATACCTGTACTAGATTTAACAGAGGCGTCCATTCAATTATGTGAAAGTTTTGGTATTGAAGGCAGTAAAGCTTTATTCTTACATTTGGCAGCAGGTGATTATCCTGGATATTATGCAGGTGGAGTTGCCGATTCTACACATTTACAGTATTATGGTGCATATAAATTTGCACAGTGTGTTGCAAAATTAATATTAGATTACAATTCAGATGCACAGTTAGACACACTAAAAACATTTGTAAAATTAAATGTGCCAACACAAGCACCAGAAACGGTAGGTAATATTACTACAACTTCAATAGGTGCATCTAGTATTAGTTTTACATGGGATAGTGCAGAAGGTGCTGAGTTATATTATATTTACCGTGCGGTATTAGAAGACGGACAAACTATTGATGATGTTGATTTTACAGGTGCAGATAAATATTCTGTAAGTTCAGTAACAAAATATACGGATTCAGGTTGTAAAGGTGGAAATACCTACGTATATGCAATTAGAGCATTTAATGAATTTGGTTTAGGTAATTTGTCTGAAAAAATTGCTGTAACAACCAAATCAGCACTCTATAAATATGATATCAATTATCAAGGTAGTCCAACCTTGGCAGGCTGGATAGGAGTTGAATATAATTTATCTTATACACAAGAATTAGGATATGGATGGAAAGTCTTACCTGGTAATGGTCGTAATCGTTCTGGTAATGGCAATGCAGATTCAAGTGCAATGGCAGATGATTTCTCGTTAGGCAATGGTGAATTTGCAGTTGATCTACCAAATGGTGATTATGAAATTACTGTCTATGCTGCGGAATTATTGCCTGGAACTAGTACGATTAAACCTAGTTTTTCAGCAGAGGGAAATGGTATTGGTACAATTTCAACGAAACAATCCCTAGCGAGTGTATCCGCTACAGTTAGAGTGTTAGATGGACAGTTAAATCTAACAGTAGGCGGCACTAATCCATATTTTAATGGTGTTGAAATTACACCTGTCCTTTTAGCACCAAGTGGTTTATCTTATTCAGAATTAGAGTTTACAGATACAAACGCTACTTTCTTAATTAATTTTAATGGGGTAGATGAAGCTGTATCCTATCACATTTATCAAAAATCAAGTACAGATAAAACATTTAGTTTATTAAAAACTATTGCAGCAGCTGATAAAGATGAGCTAGATGCAAGAGCAATGGTAGCAACCATTGGTGAAACAAGAGAATATTATGTTACTGGTGTAACTGTTGATGGAAGTGAAACTGCGCAGAGTAATGTTATTACCATTGAGATGATTGATCCTAATGCAGCACCTCCAGCAGCACCTAAAAATTTAAAATGTTTAGTAGCAGAAGAAGCTAATATCTCTATTACCTGGGATGCAGTAGATGATGCCATTACTTATAACATTTACCGTTCTGCAAAAGCAGAAGGAGCAAAAGGCTTTACAGGTTTTGAAAAAGTTGGTGAAGCATTAACCAATGCATATATAGATCAGGATAAGGATTTAGATACAAATATACATTATTACTATAAAGTGGTGGCAGTTGGACGTGGTGGAGTTGGTGAAATGTCTGCAACTTTAGAAACACCAATTACAGATACTTTATCAAGAACAAAAGCAGAAACATTATCTGATCGTGGTTTAGTTGCAGTAGATTTGGCTGGCAATAAAGGTGCCGAAACTAACGTGACAACAACAGATGCATCAGGCAAAGAATTAACTTCAGGTGTATACTTAAGCTGGAGATTATTTGAAAGTGATCCAGATAATGTAACCTTTACTGTTTATAGAAATGAAACTGCAATTGCCTCTGGTCTTACGGTGACAAATTGTGTGGATGAAGATGGCAGCTATGGCGATGTTTATAAGATAGTGGGCAGTTCTGATACTACTTTAAGTTTAACTACAGTCGCAACGCAAACATGGGAAAATTATTATATTGAAATGCAATTAAATAAACCAGAAGATCAAGTAATGCCAGATGGAACAATTTCTACTTTTACTGCAAATGATATGTCCGTAGGAGATTTGGATAAAGACGGAGCATATGAATTAATTGTTAAGTGGTATCCATCCAACGCAAAAGATAACTCTGGATATGGATATACTGGTACTACAATTTTAGATGCTTATGATATTGATTCTTCTACTGGTGCAGCAGAATTGATGTGGAGAATCGATTTAGGTGTTAATATTCGTTCTGGCGCACATTACACACAATTCCAAGTTTGGGATTTTGATGGTGATGGTAGTGCAGAATTAATTTGTAAAACAGCTGATGGAAGTACGGCTTACCAAAGTATTGGTGGTACGTTGACTCAAACTGGATATGTTGGAGCTTGTGATGCATCCTCACTCCCAACAGCTACCATTAGTGGTTCCAATGACTACCGTAATACCAATGGATTTGTTTTAGAGGGTCCAGAATATTTAACAATTTTTGATGGTGAAACAGGCCAGATACTTGATACTACAGAATATTTACCAGGTCGTGGAAGTGTTTCAGCATGGGGTGATGGATATGGCAATCGTGTTGATCGTTTCTTATCAAGCGTTGCATACTTAGATGGTGAAAATCCTAGTGCTGTATTTAGCCGTGGATATTATACTAGAATGTGCCTATCCGCATATGATTTTGTTGATACAAACAGTGATGGTATAGGTGATAATCTACAAGTAAGGTGGACATTTGATACAAATGACTATACAGAGGAAGAAGTTGGAGAAGTTGAAGCACAGGGTAATCACGGAATGTCAGTTAATGATATTGATGGAGATGGTAAAGATGAGATTATCTATGGTGCCGTTGCAGTAGATCATAATGGAAAATTAAAATACACTACGGAATTAGGACATGGTGATGCAATGCATGTATCTGATTGGATTCCGTCAAATCCAGGGTTAGAAATATTTTCTGTCCATGAACATTCTGATGCAGAATATCAAGTAGAAATACATGACGCAGAAACTGGTAAAGTACTTTGGGGCTATTTTACTGGTGTAGATACTGGTAGAGGTGTTGCAGCAGACATTGATCCAACGGCTTTAGGTGGTGAAATGTGGGCGAATGCAGCTTGGGATGGACATGATGGTGGCGTTTATTCCTCCTTATCTACATTAGAAAATTTCATAAAATTGTCTGATAATACGCCAAGTGTTAATTTCTCATTATTCTGGGACGCAGATTTATTAAGTGAACTTCAAAATCACTCATTTAATAATAGTCTATACGTGCCAACCAGCAGTAATATTACAAAATGGGATTATGTAAATCAAGTATCTGTTAATTTATTTGAAAGTACCGAAGTATTCACAAGCAATGGTACAAAAGGTAATTTGGGGTTAGTTGCAGACGTATTAGGTGATTGGAGAGAAGAAATCATTGCAAGATCCTCTGCTGATAATAGTAAGATTCGTATCTATACTTCAACGATTGAGACTGATTATACAATTCCTTGCTTAATGGAAAACTATGATTATAGATTAGGAGTAGCATGGCAAAACATTGGTTACAATCAGCCAGCTAACTTAAGTTATCTTCTTTCAGAAGGACTTATAACAGCTAGCCTAAAAGCAGGAAAAGTTACTGCAAGTTCTGCAAATATTCTATTTACAGAAGCTTCCGATGGTTTACATGGACATGAGGTTACAGGATATGAAGTGTACAGAGCAGAAGATGATGGGGAGTATGCTTTAATTGACACACTAGCATTAGATGACCTAATCGTTGTCACAGAAGATGGAGAATCTATTCAAGAACCAGTAGTTCCAGTAGAATATAAGTTTGATTTTGGTTCTAAGACATTAAAAGATGGATGGATACAGATTAATTCAGCAAGTGCTACTTATGAAACAAGTGGTACATATGGATTTACAGATGCATCTAAAACATTGGGTTATTCTGATAAATCATATACATCGAATACAAATGCTGATTTAGCAAATGTATATAATGATTGTGTATTGGGGTGGAATACTACAGGCTATGAATTTAAAGTTAATGTACCAAATGGAGAGTATGAAGTTTCCTTCTATGCGTATAATGGATCAGGTTCACAATATAATCAAGTAACCATTGAAGGTACTAGTTTAACAGATATGAGACATGGAACTTCAGATATTGTCGAAACCCTACAAACGGTAACAGTTGAAGTAATAGATGGTACTTTAAATGTAATGAATATATCTAGTAAAACAAACCAACAAGCTATTTATTTCAATGGACTTACATTAAAACAAATCATTGAAGAGGTACCAGTTGTTGAAGAACCAACCGAAATATTATATTACAGCTATACTGATACAACAGTGGCAGCAGATGCTACTTATTCCTATAAAGTTGCAGCAATAGTAGATGGTAAAACATCCTTTTTATCTAATGCAATTGATGTTGAAACATTAGTTGATATTGCTTCAGTAGAGGATTTTGATTTAGAAGATATTGTTGAAGATACACCTATTCCTAATGAAGGAACAGTAGCTGATTTATTCCCAGCTTATGTTTCTGTAGTTGA
>JBKEAO010000160.1:0-4052 GCA_047972335.1 Anaerocolumna sp.
ACTTTGACCTAGTAATATATGAAAGAATAATTTTAATCATTCATTTTTGATGTAATCGGATAGAGTAATATAAAGGTACATATATTTAATAAAAGTATGAAAGAGGAATGGTATGAATAAAGTATATGAATTTGAAGCGGAAATAAAGAAAGTACCAGATATAGATGGAGCATATGTAGAAATACCCTTTGATGTGAAGGCTGAGTTTGGAAAAGGAAGAGTGCCTGTAACTGCAACCTTTGATGGTATCGTATACGAAGGAAGTTTAGTGAGAATGAAAACACCTTGTCACATAATTGGAATTAGAAAAGATATTAGAACACAGATCAATAAACAACCAGGAGATATAATAAAAGTTACATTGGTAGAAAGACAGAAAATAAAGTAAGCTAATATATGAAATTAAATTTACACATAAAATTAAATCTACACATAAAATTAAATCTACACATAAAATTATATAAAAATAAATCTACACAGGAGATTTCATGATAAGAGATATTTATGACGAAATAAAAGACGGACAAGACATACGTCAGAATTTAATAAAATTAAAAGCAGAATTAAAAGAAGGACAAAATAAAACTGCTTTAAAATATTACATGGGGCAAGATTTAACTTTGTTTGAACAACTTCTAGAGAATGAGGATCCCAAAATCAGAAAAAACACAGCCCTAATTATTGGGGAATTAACTCTTTCAAACTTTTTGGACAAGCTTTATTGCGCTTATGAGAAGGAAAGTCAATTGTTTATAAAAAGTGCTTATTTAACGGCAATGAGTAAATATGATTATAATCAGTACAAAGATATATTAAGTAACAGGATAGAGGAATTAGCCAATATACAAGTCGAAGAATCTGCCAAAAAGCATATTAACGAGGAAATTCAGGTTATATCTAAAATGTTAGTACAGCTAGAAGGTGTTAAAAAACATAAATTTACTGGTCATAATCAAAATATGGGAGCAGTACTACTTACTAACCGCAATTTCAATCATATAATTGCTGAACAAATACAAGCTGATCATGTAAAATTATTTAATGCAGGAGTCATGATACAATCAAATCATTGGAATCGAATTTTACCTATTAGGGCATATAGTGAAATATTATTTTATTTAAAAGATTTAAAAACATGCAGTAATGATTATAAGGATGCAGCAAGAAGCATTGTTGAAAGCAGTTTAATAAAACTATTATCAGATAGTCATGAAGGAGGCTGTCCATTTTACTTTAGGATTGAGCTAAAAAGTAAAATGGAATTGGACAAAAAAAGTACATTTACAAAAAAATTAGGTATGGAAATAGAGCTTTTATCAGGCAGAAAGCTAATTAATACAACAACTAATTATGAAGTAGAAATACGTTTAATTGAAAATAAAGAAGGAACTTATAATCTATTAATTAAATTCTATACGATAGAAGATGATAGATTCTTATATAGGAAAAAAGCAGTAGCTGCAAGTATTGCGCCCCATAATGCAGCACTAATTATGGCGCTGGTTAAAGATTATCTGCGTGATGACGCCCAAGTTTTAGACCCGTTTTGTGGAGTAGGTACTATGCTAGCTGAAAGAAAGTTTGTAGTATCCTCAAAAACCATGTATGGTTTAGATATATACAGCACAGCAATAGACTATGCTAAAGAAAATATAGGAAGAGATTTTGGAAGTGTGTTTTTTATAAATAGAGACTTTTTTGATTTTACACATAGCCATAACTTTGATGAAATTATTACAAATATGCCTAGAGTCATGGGGCATAAGGAAGAAGATGAAATTCATACTTTATATCGTAGGTTCTTTATAAAAGCCAAAGAACATCTATCAAAAGACGGTGTTATTATACTATATTCTCATAATAGAGATTACGTAAGAAAATATAGTCATTTGAATGGGTATAAAATTGCTGAAGAATTTGAAATATCTAAAAAAGAAGAAGCTTATGTATTTGTTATAAAGCAAAAGCAATAAGAAGCTTATGTAATTTTTTATAAAATGAAAACAATAAGTTTTTTATTTGCTTGTAATAAAATGAAAGCAAAAAGAAGTTTTGATTCATGAAGATAAGCAAAGGAGGAATTTATGTTAAAGTTAGGATCCCATGTTAGCATGAGTGGAAAAGAGATGTTTCTAGGTTCCGCAAAAGAAGCCGCTAGTTATGGTGCGAATACTTTTATGATATATACAGGCGCTCCGCAGAATACTAGAAGAAAAAAGATTGAAGAATTAAATATAAGAGAAGGTTTGGAGTTTATGAAAGGGCATGGACTAAAGGATATCATTGTACATGCTCCTTATATAATCAATTTAGGGAATACCATAAAGGCTGAAGTGATAGATTTAGCTACTCAATTTCTTGCCACTGAAATTGAAAGAACCAGTGCTTTAGAGGGGAATTGCCTGGTATTACATCCCGGAGCTCATGTAGGTGCAGGTGAAGATGAAGGTATTGCAAGGATTGTAAAAAGTTTAAATGAAGATTTAACAAGAAACACGAATGTTGACATTGCCCTTGAAACAATGGCGGGTAAAGGAAGTGAAATTGGAAGAAGTTTTGAAGAATTGGCCAGAATTTATGATGGTGTTATTTATAATGAAAAGTTAAGAGTGTGTTTTGATACTTGCCATACTTTTGATGCAGGATATGATATTGCAAATGATTTTGATGGAGTAATTGAGCATTTCGATCACTTAATTGGGAAGGATCAAATTGCGGTCTTTCATATTAATGATAGTAAGAACTCATTTGGCTCACATAAGGACCGTCATGCTAATATAGGCTATGGATGTATCGGGTTTGACCCATTAAATTATATAGTTCACCATAAAGAGTTTATAGATATACCTAAAATACTTGAAACTCCTTATATTCCCATACCAGGGAACGATAAAAAATCATTACCACCGTATAAAGAAGAAATTAAAATGCTAAGAGAAGGCAAGTTTAACGAGAATTTATATGAGGATATTTTGAGGAATATTGAATAAAAGAAATGTAATGGGTAATAATGTGAATGGGTTTCGGAATAAATACTGATAGGATAATTGCTTTTTGTCATGACACAGGCTTCCGTTAGATGATAGACGTTCTCATAAACATTTTTTGCATGGGTGCTTTGGGAACCATCTCTGACCATACCAAGCACTTCAAACTTGTAACCATCCGGTTTGACAATATAATTTTGGTGATTTAATTTTACATCAAAAAAGGAGAAGATTCCTTATATCTTATGCATTTTTTTAAAGTTGTTTACAACTAATGCAGTAAATTCAGGGGTCTGTGGATAAATCTGTGGAGACTCAAGTAAGAATCTGCGGAAACATAAGTAAGAAAGGGGTTGACAAAAGAGTTTATTCATGTTAACCTAGCATTCCGCCTTTGAAATAATATGAATGGGTCATTCAATTATATTTTAATTACGGTGGATGTTGAATTGTTGATAAAAATTATTCAATTAAGAAAAAACTATTTATTGTCAAACAAAACATTTGAATTCATCTTATATTTTAAAATAAAAAACATAAAAAAAGATGTTGACAAACAATTTGAATGATGTTATAGTAATAAAGCACTTAAGAAACAGACAATTTATATAAGACACTTAATCGATGAATAATGATTAAATAATATATGAAAAAGAAACAATTACAAGTGTGTGAACCTTGATAACTGAACAGTGAAACAACCCTGAAAATTCTAATAAAATTTTCAATTCGATGTGATAAACTTCGGTTTAGAAACATCACGAACAGTATTAAGACGAAAGTATCGATACAACCTTAAAACAGTAAACTGAAAGAAAATTCCGACGGAAATTAACCTTTGCTAAAATCTCGAAAGAGATAATCTTAGATTAAGAAAATTAGCCAATGTTGATTCTGAAAATGATTAAACTTCAATTTGAGAGTTTGATCCTGGCTCAGGATGAACGCTGGCGGCGTGCTTAACACATGCAAGTCGAACGGAGTTAGTAAGTGGAAGCCTTCGGGTGGAAACTTATTAACTTAGTGGCGGACGGGTGAGTAACGCGTGGGTAACCTGCCTTATAC